>CAXMQD010000386.1:0-4790 GCA_964194965.1 uncultured Acidimicrobiia bacterium
CTGCTGCTGGACCTGGGCTATCTGGATCGGGACGGCTTCGGGGACGACTCGGCGCGCAACGCCGCGATCCGAAATGCCGAGCGCGACCATGGCCTGCCACGGACCGGCCGTCCCACCCCCGCCCTGCTCGCCCAACTCCTCACCGACGCCCGCCGAAACTTCCTGCCGTCGCCGAAGGTGTCGAGGGTGATTGCGCGGGAAAGCGGCCCGTCCACCGACTAGCGCGCCGCCAGACTCGCCTGAAAGGTCTCGGTCCCGTCCCGGTCCGGCCCTACTCGGCGGCCTGGTCCGGCGATACCGCGCGCCAGGAGTTCACGTAGTCCGGGTTCTCCACGCCCACGGGCAGATCGCCGACGTCGAGCGCGTCGCGGGCATCGAGCATGACCGCGACTTCGTCGGTCCCGGCCTTGCCCGGCTCGAGCGCGTTCGCCAGCGCCTTGGGATGGGGCCCGTGGGGGAAGCCGCTCGGGTGCAGCGTGACCATGCCGGCCTCGATGTCGTCGCGGCTGAAGAAGTCGCCGCGGTGATAGAACAGCACCTCGTCGTAGTCGTCGTTGCTGTGGAAGAACGGCACCTTGAGCGCGCCGGGGTCGCTCTCGAAGGGCCTGGGAACGAAGGTGCAGACCACGAAGCGGTCGGCCAGGAAGGTCGTGTGCGCCGAGGGCGGCAGGTGGTAGCGGTGGCTCATCAGCGGCCGGATGTCGGCCACGTTGAGGCGCACCGGCGCCAGGTTGCCGTGCCAGCCGACCGCGTCTAGCGGGTTGAACGGATAGGTCACGGTCGAGATTCGGTTGCGCCGCTTGATGCGCACGCGCCACGATTCTTCCGCGGCCCCAGGAGTCTGATGAGCCGGGGTCTGCTGGGCGCGGAAGGCCTCGTCCATCGCCGGGGTGTCGAGCACCGCCGGGTCGAAAATCGCGTGCGGTCCGGCCGGGCCCCTGTCCGGCAGGCGGTAGCTGTCGCCGGTCGCCTCGATCATCAGCACCTGGGCGGCGCCGTCGAACTCGCTGCGCCACATGGTGCCGCGCGGGATTACCAGGTAATCGCCCTCGCGGATCGACAGGTGGCCGTAGTCGCAGAAGAATTCCCCCCGGCCGCGATGCAGGAACAACAGATCGTCGCCATCGCCGTTGCGGACGAGCGCGTCCATCTTGCCCTGGGTGTTCCAGAAGCGGTAGCGGACGCTGGCGTTGTGCAGCACCTCGCTGGCCTGCCAAGGATCCGCCGCGCTGGTCCCGATGCGCGTCAGGTCGAAGGCGCGGGGGCGCAAGGGGCCGTCCCAATCGGTCCAAGCGGTCGGCGGGTGCGTGTGATACATCTGGGTCGCGGGCCCGAAGAAACCTTCGCGCCCCAGCTCGCGCTCGTAGGTGCCCGCGGGCAAGTCGGCGTGGGCTTGGCGCGAGGAAAGGCCCTCGACGCGCGGCAGGGAAATCCAATGCTTCACGGTGTCATCCCCATCATCAAATTTCCACGATCCGGTCGGTCGGCAGAATCTCACCGGGTCCGGTCCCGGGCTGGCCATCGAGTGCCTGGTAGTAGGGTTTAAAGTCGGGCCGGGTCGCCTCGAAAAGCTGATCGAAGCTATCGATCACGAAATAGCATTCCTGATAATCGTCGATGCGGTAATCGGTCGCCATGACGCGCATGAGATCGAAGGCGATCCGATTCGGTGCCGGGTCTTCCAGGCAGTAGACCGACTCGCCGCGCGAAGAAACGATGCCGGCGCCGTAGATGCGCAGGCCCTCCTCCCGCCGGATCAGACCGAATTCCACCGTGTACCAGTAAAGCCGCGCCAGGTTCTTTAGCGCGCCCAGGCGCAGCGCCTTCAATCCGCCGCGCCCGTAGGCCGCCATGTAGTCGGCGAAGACCGGGGCCATGAGCATTGGCACATGGCCGAAGATATCGTGGAAGGCATCCGGCTCCTGCAGGTAGTCCATCTGTTCCGGTTTGCGAATCCAGTTGGTCGCGGGAAAACGCCGCGCGGCCAAATGGGTAAAGAACACATCGTCGGGCACCAGCCCTGGGACCGCCACGATGCGCCAGCCCGTGGCCCGCTCCAGAATATCGGACAGGCGTTCGAAATCGGGAATGCAATCGGCGGCCACCCCGAGACCCTTGAGGCCGCGCAGGTATTCATCGCAGGCGCGCCCGGGCAACAGCTTCGACTGGCGCTCGAACAGCGCGCGCCATATGGCGTGATCCTCGCCGCTATAATCCTCCCAGCCTTGCGCGATGGTGAAATCGGCGCGGTGCTCTTGGGTATGGAGGGCGGCGGTCATGCTTTGAGCACGCCGCGCTTGATCTGGTCCTGCTCGATCGATTCGAACAGGGCCTGAAAGTTACCCTCCCCAAAGCCCTCGTTGCCCTTGCGTTGGATGATCTCGAAGAAAATCGGCCCGATCACCGTGCCGGTGAAAATCTGCAGCAGGATGCCGCCGCCTTCCGCCGGCGCACCGTCGATCAGAATGCCGTGGCGGCGCAGCCGCTCGACCTCCTCGCCATGACCCGGCAGGCGCTCGTCCAGCGCTTCGTAGTAAGCCTCCGGCGGCGGCTCCATGAACTGGACGCCGCGCGCCTTGAGTGCCGCGACGGTCGCGTAGATATCGTCGGTGCCGAGCGCGATATGCTGTATGCCCTCGCCGCGGTAGTCGTGCAGGTACTCGGCGATCTGCGATTTGCCGTCGGCGGATTCATTGATCGGGATGCGAATCTTGCCACAGGGGCTGGTCATGGCGCGGCTGCGCAGTCCGGTCAGCTTACCCTCGATATCGAAGAAGCGGACTTCGCGGAAATTGAACAGCCGCTCGTAGAACTCGGCCCAGAGGTCCATGCGGCCCTGGAACACGTTGTGGGTCAGGTGGTCGATATAGGTTAGACCCGCGCCCGTAGCGGCGCGATCGCCGTCATCGCCGAGCGGCTCGAAATCGATGTCGTAGATGCTCGGGCCCGAGGCCCGGTCGACCAGGTAGATCAGGCTGCCGCCGATGCCGCGTATGGCCGGAATGTTGAGTTCCATCGGCCCGACCGGGACATTGTGCGCCTCGGCGCCGAGTTCCAGCACCCGGGCCTGGGCCAGCCCGGCGTCGCGAAACCGGAATGCGATCGCACAGACCGAAGGCCCATGGGCGCGCGCGAAGGTCTGGGCGAAGCTCCGGGGCTCGGCGTTGATGATGAAATTGATCTCGCCTTGGCGATAGTGAGTCACCGCCTTGGAGCGATGCCGGGCGACCGCCTGGAACCCCATCTGTTCGAATAGGCGGCCCAGCGCCGCCGGATCTTCGGCTGTGTATTCGACGAATTCGAACCCGAAGGTGCCCAAGGGGTTGTCCCAAAGGTCGGTCGGGTTGTTCTGGCTCTGCGCCGTCGCGGTCGACATCTTCGCCTCCTCGGGTGGTCCCGGGTGTTAGATGCGAACTGCCTCCCCAATCATTCTTGATTAGTGATATAGGAACGTTGATTAACAATACATTGACGCCGTGCCGCTAAGCCGGGCCTAGGGCGCTTCGCGGGGCGTCGGGCCGTGGCACCAGGGCGGGATCGACGGCCCGGAAAATTCGCAGGATTCCGCCATTTTTCTTAGATTCGAACGGCGTTTCGGGGCGCCGGGCGGGCGCGAATAGACCGGCCACGGAAACGCACAAAATCTGCCGAAAATCTACCGATACAGGCGCTTCAGCATCTCCGAGGTCCGCTTGCGCCACTCCCGATCCGCGACCACGTCGGCCAGACTGTGGGAGCCGGGCTTGAAGGAGGCGGGAATCGGGTGGCGGTCCAGCCCGTCCCGCGCGGGCCGCAGGTCCTTGACGGTCGGCGGAATCATGATCGGGGTCACCTGGACCGCCGCCGCGGGCCAGTGGAGCCGATTGCCGGCATAACCTTTAATTTCGTCGATTGTACCCAGCGCCGTATCCTGGTCCGGCGGATATCCGGGCATCACGCCCAACCGGGCGTCCGCGACCGGACTGCTGGGAATCTGGCTTGCGATTTGCGGTATATCGGCCGGTGCTTCCGCCTCGTCCCGGAGGCCGAAATCCGAACATCCACCGAGCACCAGTAGGATTGCCGCCATCGCGGCATGGCGTTGCCAGAACAACCCAGCCCCCCTCACTCTTTTTTTTATCGCTTACCCTCGCGGCAAGCGCGCCTGGATTTGTCCGGGCGTGTATTATTTAAGCAAATTCAGCACCTTGTGTCAATATGAGGCGGTTTTTACCGGTTTTCATCGTGCCGCGAGATGCCCCCGGTCCTGGCGGCCGTTGTTCCCGGCGATTGTCGCGCGGGGACGGCGATCGTCAGTCGTCAGGCAGTTGGTCCGTGTGGTGGCAGGCGACCAGTTGGTCTTCGTGTCGTTCGAGGGGGGGCCGCTCGCGCGCGCAGATCTCGGTCGCGTGGGGACAGCGCCGGTGAAAGGCGCAACCCGGCGGCGGGTCGAGTGGCGACGGCAGCTCGCCCTTGAGCGCCACCCGGCGGCGGCGATGGGCCGGATCGACCACCGGCGTACTGGCCAGCAGCGCGCGGGTGTAGGGGTGACGCGGCCGGGCGAAAACCGCCGCGGCCGGGCCCTGCTCCACCGGCCGGCCCAGGTACATGACCATGATTTCGTGGGCGATGTGGCGCACGACATTCAGGTCGTGAGAGATAAACAGATAAGCGAGATCGAACTCCTCCTGCAGGTCCATCAGCAAATTGAGCACCTGAGCCTGGATCGAGACGTCGAGCGCGGAGACCGGCTCGTCCGCAACCAAGACGCGGGGGCGCAGCATGAGCGCCCGGGCGATGGCGATGCGCTG
>CAXMQD010000387.1:0-9740 GCA_964194965.1 uncultured Acidimicrobiia bacterium
GTGCATCAGCGGGCAACGCCCAGGGGTCTACGAGCGGAATCGGTCATGGCCCGCAAATTGTAGCGCGAATCCGCCGCCGTGGTGTAGGCAAATTCGTCCCCGCTCGACGCCCGCCTTGCCAAGACGCGGTCGAAACGTTTACCTCTCCGGACGCAACCCACGCCGTTCTCTCCACCACGATCCTCATGCCCGACACGCCGATCCACGAGAACATCCTGGTCATCAAGCTGTCCGCGCTCGGCGATTTCGTGCTTTCGGTGGGCGCGTTTCAGGCGATCCGCGCACACCACCCCGGTGCCCGGATCGTGCTCTTGACCACCAGACCGTTCCGAAAGCTTGCCGAGGCCTTGGGTTGTTTCGACGAGATCTGGATCGACGACCGGCCACCGCTGTGGCGCCCGAACCGCTGGCTGGCGCTCGGCCGGCGCCTGCGCGAGGCGCATTTCGGCAGGGTTTACGATTTGCAGCGCTCCGACCGTAGCGGCTGGTACTTCCGCCTCGCCGGGCGGCCGGAGTGGGTCGGTGCCGTGGCCGGTTGCTCGCACCGCTACATCCTGCCACCCGGCCCCGTGCGGCATATCGCCGAGCGCGAGGCCGCCCACCTGGCGGCCGCGGGACTCGGACCCATCGCGGCGCCGGACCTCTCGTTTCTCACCACCGATCTCGGCCGCTTCGCGCTGAGTCCGCCCTATGCGCTGCTGGCGCCCGGCTCGGCGCCGCACCGCCCGGCCAAGCGCTGGCCGGCGCCGCGCTTCGCGGCACTGGCGCGGAAGTTGGCGGCGCAAGGCACCGCGCCCGTGCTGCTCGGCACCAAAGCGGAGGCCCATGAATTGGCGGAAATCACCGAAGCCTGCCCGGCCGCGCGCAACCTCGGTGGCGAGACCGGACTAGAAGAGATCGCGGCGCTGGCACGCGGCGCCCGCCTGGCGGTCGGCAACGACACCGGGCCCATGCACTTGATCGCCGCCGCCGGCTGCCCATCCCTGGTGCTCTATTCGGCGGAGTCCGACCCCGCGCGCTCCGCCCCGCGTGGCCCCAAGGTCGAGATCCTGCGCGAAGAAACGCTCGAGAATCTGGAACTCGATCGCGTGCTGGCTGTCTTGAAATCGCTCTAGGCGGTGCGGGTCAATAAATTTTTGGTCGCTTCGAGCACGGCCTCGCCGATCCGGGTCGCGGTAATGAACCAGGTGCGCATGGCCGCCGGATATAAGACACGCTGCACGGCCTTGCCAAGCCGCCCCACCATCGCCAGATTCAATGTGCGACACGGATTTCCGGCAAGAGTGTTCGAATCATGAGTGCTGGCGGTTATACGATCCTGGAAGCGCGCGGCCTGTTGCGGGCCGCCGGTCCCGATGCGCGTTCCTTCCTCCAGGGCATGGTTTCCAATGACGTAACCAAGGTCGGGCCCGATTGCGCGGTCTGGTCAGCCTTCCTGACGCCCCAGGGCAAGTTCCTGCACGAGTTCTTCATGACCGAGGAGCCCGGCGGGGAGGCCCTACTGCTCGATTGCGAGGTGGCGCGCCTGGACGATCTGCGTAGCCGGCTAGCGCGCTACAAGCTGCGCGCCAATGTCGAGCTGACCGATGTCACGGCGGACCACACGGTCGCCGCGATCTTCGGGGCGGGCGCCCTGGAGGCCCTGGGCCTGCCCGCCGAACCCGGTGTCACAACGCCCTTCGGCGGCGGCGTGATCTATGTCGATCCGCGCCTGGCCGGGCTCGGCGCGCGGGCGGTCCTGCCACGGGCCGGGGCGGAGGCGGCGCTGGAAGGCGCCGGAATCGCGGCCGCGGGGCTGGCCGGCTACGACACACTGCGCATCGAACTCGGCGTGCCCGACGGCAGTCGCGATTTGGAAATCGAGCGCTCGCCGCTGCTGGAGAACGGCTTCGACGAGCTGCACGGCGTCGACTGGGACAAGGGCTGCTTCATGGGCCAGGAGCTGACCGCGCGCACCAAGTATCGGGCGCTGATCAAAAAACGCCTGCTGCCGGTGGCGATCGAGGGTCCGGCGCCCGAACCCGGTACCCAGGTCACCGCCGAGGGCAAGGACGCGGGCGTGCTGCGCTCCTCGGTCGACGGCATGGGCCTGGCGCTTTTGCGTCTCGATCGCCTGGAAGCGCCGCTTCTAGCCGGCGAAGCGCGCCTGACCCCGAAAAAGCCGGACTGGCTGGCTATTTAGTCTGATTGTTCGAGCGCCGGGCGCTATCCACCCAGGACTTCTCTGTTGACGACGCAATCCGGGCGTAAGCAGCCGTCTATGGCGTCCAGGCAATTCCGTACACTCGCCATGGCCATGCGCTCTGTGCCCTCTTCCGTGAGCGAACTGATGTGCGGGGTCAGCACCAGGTTATCGAGGCCGAGCAGTGGACTGTCGGGCTGGGGCGGCTCCTCGCGGGTCACGTCGAGGCCGGCGCCGCGCAAGCCGCCGCCGGTCAGCGCATCATAGAGCGCGTCTTCGTCGATCAACGAGCCGCGCGCGGTATTGACCAGGAAGGCGCCGGGCTTCACGGCGGCAAACTCGGCCCGGCCCAGGACCGGCGCGCCATCGGGCTGGCCGGGCATGTGCAGGGTAATGAAGTCGGCCGCGCCCAGGCCGTCGTGGAAATCCACCAAGTGGCGAAAGCCGGCCGCCGCAACCGCCTCCGGCTCGACAAAGGGATCGGCCACGATCACTTCCATGTCAAAGGCGGCGCAGAGCCTTGCCACACGCCGACCGATGCGGCCGAATCCGACCACCAGCACGGTTTTGCGCCACAGATCGGCGCGCTTGCGCTGTCCGCGCAGGCCATAGTTACCGCCGCGCACCGCCGCGTCGTGAACCACCAGTTCCCGCGAGGCAGCCAGCATCAGCATCAGCGCATGCTCGGCAACGGTGACCGCGTTGGCATCACCGACCGTGGTCAACGGGATGCCCTGGGCGGTCAGCGCCGCGACGTCGACGTTGTCGTAGCCGACACCGAATCGCGACACCACTTTGAGCCGCGCGGCCTTGGCGATCAGCGGCGCTTGGACCGGCGTCATGCCGAGTACGATGGCGTCGAGCCCGGCGATGCGGGCCTCGATATCTCCGACTGTGGGAGTCGCCAGCACCTCGTAACTGACGTCATCGCGCGCGTCGAAAAGCGCCAAGGCGGCAGTGCCCATGGAGCGGGCAACGAGAATCTCGGCCATGGATTAGCTCTCTAGCCCTTCGCCAATAGCGCGGCCTGCGCCGCGGCGAGGCGGGCGATGGGCACCCGGTAAGGCGAGCAGGAGACGTAGTCGAGCCCGACCGCCTGGCAGAACTGGATCGAAGCCGGGTCGCCGCCATGCTCGCCGCAGATGCCGAGCTTGAGCCCGGGTCGCGCGGCGCGGCCGCGCTCGGCGGCGATGCGAACCAACTCGCCAACACCCTCCAAGTCGAGCGAGATGAAGGGGTCTTGTGAGATTATGCCGCGTTGCTCGTAGATTCCGATGAAGTTCGCCGCATCGTCCCGCGACAGCCCGTAGGTGGTCTGGGTCAGGTCGTTGGTACCGAAGCTGAAGAACTCGGCAACCTCGGCGATCTCGCCAGCACGCAAGCAGGCACGCGGCAGCTCGATCATGGTGCCGATCAGGTACTTGAGATCGACTTCCTCGGCCGCCATGACCTTACGCGCGGTTTCCTCGACCAGGACCTTGAGGATTTCGAGTTCTTTCGGGATGGCTACCAGCGGGATCATGATCTCCGGTTCGACGGTCTCGCCACTGTCCTTGAACACCTGGGCGGCGGCCTGGAAGATCGCGCGCGCCTGCATCTCGTAAATTTCCGGGAAGGTAATTCCCAGCCGGCAACCGCGGTGGCCGAGCATCGGGTTCGACTCGTCGAGCTTGAGTTTGCGCGCGCGCAGGTGCTCGAGCGACACGCCCATGGCCTCGGCAACCTGGGCCAGCTCGGCCTCGCCGTGAGGCAGAAATTCATTGAGCGGCGGATCCAGCAACCGGATCGTGATCGGCAGCCCCTTCATGATCTTGAACAGTTCGACGAAGTCCTGCTGCTGCATGGGCAGGAGTTTATCGAGCGCCTTGCGCCGCTCCTCGGCATTGTCGGCCAGGATCATCTCGCGTACCGCAACGATGCGTCCGGCTTCGAAGAACATGTGCTCGGTGCGGCTCAGCCCGATGCCCTCGGCGCCAAAGCCGCGCGCGGTCTTGGCATCGAGCGGAGTCTCGGCGTTGGCGCGCACGCACATGGTGCGAAATTCGTCGGCCCACCCCATTAGGGTGGAGAAGTCGCCCGACAGTTCAGGCTGCACGGTCGGCACTTGCCCGAGCATGACCTCGCCGGTGCCGCCGTCGATGGTCACCAGGTCGCCGGCCTCGAGCTCGTGCCCGCGCACGCGCATGACCTGGGACTTGTAGTCGATCCGAAGCTCGCCGGCGCCGGCCACGCAGGGCCGGCCCATGCCGCGCGCCACGACCGCGGCGTGGCTGGTCATGCCGCCACGGGTGGTGAGAATGCCGCGCGCGGCGTGCATGCCGTGAATGTCCTCCGGCGAGGTCTCGATCCGGCACAGGATCACCGCTTCGCCCGCAGCGGCCTTGACCTCGGCTTCATCGGCGGAGAACACGACATGGCCCGAGGCGGCGCCCGGCGAGGCCGGCAGGCCGCGGGCGACGATCCGGCGCTCGGCCTCCGGGTCGAGCGTGGGGTGCAAGAGTTGGTCGAGGGAACCCGGCTCGATGCGCGCAACTGCTTCTTCCTTGGAGATCAGGCCCTCGGCAACCATCTCGGCGGCGATACGCATGGCGGCGCCGGCGGTGCGTTTGCCACTACGGGTCTGGAGCATGTAAAGCGTGCCACCCTGAACCGTGAACTCAATGTCCTGCATGTCGCGGTAGTGTTGCTCGAGGCGTTCGCGCACTTCCACGAGCTGGCCGAAAACTTCGGGCATGACCTCTTCCATGGCCGGCAGGTCGGCGTGATTGTCGGCCTTGCCCTTGATCGTCAGATGTTGCGGCGTGCGGATGCCGGCGACCACATCCTCGCCCTGGGCATTGACCAGGTACTCGCCGAAGAAGACGTTTTCGCCGGTCGAGGGATTGCGGGTGAAGGCGACCCCGGTGGCGCAGTCCTCACCCATGTTCCCGAAAACCATGGCCTGGACGGTGACCGCGGTGCCCCAGTCCTCGGGAATGTCGTGCAGGCGCCGATAAGTGCGCGCGCGCTGGTTCATCCAGGACTCGAAAACCGCGCCGATGGCGGCCCAGAGTTGGTCCTCGGGCGCTTGGGGAAAGGGCGCGCCGGTGATCTCAACGATCTTGCTTTGATATTCGCCGATCACCTTGCGCCATTCATCGGCGTCCAGATCAGTGTCCCTTTCGACGCCCAGATCCTCCTTGTGGAGTTCGAGAATCTCCTCGAAATGGTGATGCTCGACGCCGAGCACCACGTCACCGAACATCTGGATGAAGCGACGGTAGCTGTCGTAGGCGAAGCGCTCGTCGCCGGAATGGCGCGCCAGGCCGGCCACGGTCTCGTCGTTGAGGCCCAGGTTGAGCACCGTATCCATCATGCCCGGCATGGAGGCGCGCGCGCCCGAACGCACCGAGACCAGAAGCGGGTTCGCGGCATCGCCGAGGTGCGCGCCGGCCAGTTCCTCGACCCGACGTAGCGCCGCCGCGACCTCTTGGGCGACCCCTTCGGGGTAGGCCTTGCCGTCTGCCGTATAGGCGTTGCAGGCCTCGGTGGTCAGCGTAAATCCCGGCGGCACCGGCAGGCCGAGCGCCGACATCTCGGCCAGATTGGCGCCCTTACCGCCGAGCAGCTCGTCCATCGCCGCGCGCCCCTCGGCCGCCCCCGCGCCGAAGGCATAGACCCACTTGGTCATCGACTTCCTAGCCCCCGTCACCCTTCGATCTTAGAGAAATCCGCGACCCGATCGAGGGTCGCGCCGATGCGCGCCAGAAGCCGTAAGCGATTGACGCGTAGCTCCGGGTTTTCGGTATTGACCGTGACCCGGTCAAAGAAATCGTCGACCGGCTTGCGCAGTTTGGCGAGCGCCGCCATGGCGGCGGTGAAGTTCTCCGCCGCCAACGCCTTCTCGGCTTCGGCCTCGCTATCGAAGACGCGCATGCCGAGCGTCCGCTCCGCCTCCTCGACGAGCTGGTCAATGGCCAGCTCGGCGCCGTGGTAGCGCCGCTTGTCACGCTTTTCCTCGATGCGCACGATATTGGCGGCGCGTTGATACGCGACCTGGAGGTGAGCGCCGTCTTCTGTTTTCAAAAAAGCCGCGAGCGCGTCGACCCGGGCCAACAAGCGCACCAGATCGTCCTCGCCGCCGACCGCGAAGACCGCCGAGATGAGGTCGTGCCGGACCCCGCGCTCGCGCAATGCCACCTTGAGCCGATCAGCGAAAAAATCAAGGAGGTCAATTTCAAGAGATTCAATAGGCTTCTGTCCGGGTTTTTCGCCTAGCCTATGAGCGAGCGAATCAGCCACAAGATTCGAATGCAGAATTTTCGCGTTTTCAAACACTCGAAACAAAGAAAGTTGTAACTCGTTCTCCACGATCAGCCGAATAACCCCCAACGCCGCGCGGCGCAAGGCGTAGGGGTCCTTGGAGCCGGTCGGCTTCTCGTCGATGGCCCAGAAGCCGACCAAGGTGTCGATCTTGTCGGCCAACGCGAGGGCCACCGAAACCGGCGCCGAGGGGCAGGTGTCGTTGGGGCCCTGGGGCGCGTAGTGCTCGGCGATCGCCTCGGCGACCTCGGCATGCTCGCCGTCGGCAAGCGCGTAGTAGCGGCCCATGACGCCCTGCAGCTCCGGGAATTCGCCGACCATACCGGTCACCAGGTCGGCCTTGCACAAGCGCGCGGCGGAGCGCACCCGGTCCTTGTCGGCGCCCTCGATGTGACCCGCGATTTCGACGGCCAGCGCCTGGACCCGGTCGATCTTCTCGTCGAGGGTGCCCAGCTTGGCGTGGAACACGATTTGACCGAGCCGGGGGGCGCGCGCGGCGAGCGGCATTTTTCGGTCCTGGTCCCAGAAGAACCGCGCATCGGCCAGGCGCGCGCGCAGCACCCGCTCGTTGCCGGCGGCGATCGCCTTGCCCTTGTCGGCGGTCTCCATATTGGCGACCACCAGGAAGCGGTTGGCGAGCGCGCCGGATTCGTCGGTCAGGGCCAGGTATTTCTGATGCGCGCGCATGGAGGTGGTCAGCACCTCCGGCGGCAAATCCATGAACTGGTCCTCGATGCGACCCATCAGCACCACCGGCCACTCGACCAGCCCGGTGACTTCGTCCAGGAGTGCCGGGTCGTCTCGAACCGCGAGCTTGGCGCGGCTAGCTTTCTGCTTGGCTTGCTTCTCGATGACGGCGCGCCGCTCGGCGGGATCGAGAATCACCTTGGCGGCCTTCAGCTTCTTCTTGTAGTCGGCGAAGCCCGTAACGGCGAATTTCTGGGGCGCGAGAAAGCGGTGGCCGGCGGTGGCGTCGCCGAAATCAAGCGCGGCGCCATTGCCCAGATCCAGCGCGCCGCGCAGCTTCTTGCCATCGAACACCGCGGCCACGCCGTGCAAGGGTCGCACCCAGACGAACCTGCCATCGCCCCAGCGCATCGACTTGGGCCAGGTGAGCCCCTGAATCGCCTCGACGACAATCCCGGGCAGCACCTTGGCGCTCGCCTGCCCTTTCAACTTGCGGACCAGGAAGTAAAAGCTGCCCTTGCCGGTCTCGCGCGGCTCCGCTTGGTCGATGGAGGTGAGGTTATTGCCTCTCAAGAACCCCTGGATGGCCTTTTCGGGCGCGTCCAGGCGCGGGCCCTTCTTTTCTTCTTGGGTGTCCGGCTGTTTGGCCGGCAGGCCGGTGACCACCAGCGCCAGGCGGCGCGGGGTGGCGTAGGCGCGCGCCTCCTTGAAGGCGAGCCCGGCGCCGGTCAGCCGTTCGGTCACCCGGCGGCGCAGGTCCTCGGCGGCGCGTGCCTGCATGCGCGCCGGAATCTCCTCGGACAGGAGTTCGATCAGCAGTTCGGGCATGTTATTTGGCCGCCAGGGCGGGCGCCGCCGCCGGAGAATTTTCAGTCGCTGCCCGGCTTTCGACCCAGGCCTCGCAGCAGGCCTTGGCGAGATTGCGCACGCGGCCGATGTAAGCCTGACGCTCGGTCACCGAGATGACACCGCGGGCGTCGAGCAGGTTGAACAGGTGACTCGCCTTCATGCATTGGTCGTAGGCCGGCAACGGCAACGCATTCTCTCTGCCCAGCAGCCGGCCGCATTCGGCCTCCGCGTCCCGGAAGTGGCGCGCCAGGGCCTCGGTGTCCGCCAGTTCGAAGTTGAAGGCCGAGAACTCGCGCTCCGCCTGCAGGAAGATGTCGCCGTAGCGCTTGCCGCCTTGGTCCTTGGGTGCGCCGTCCCAGTCGAGATCGTAGACGTTCTCGACGCCCTGGACGTACATCGCCAGGCGCTCCAGGCCATAGGTGAACTCGACCGAGACCGGATCGCAGTCGATGCCGCCGATCTGCTGGAGGTAGGTGAATTGCGTCACTTCCATGCCGTCGCACCAGACTTCCCAACCCAAGCCCCAGGCGCCCAGGGTCGGGCTCTCCCAATCGTCCTCGACGAAACGAATGTCGTGTTTCTTCGGATCCAGGCCGATCGCCTCGAGCGATCCGAGATAGAGCGCCTGAGGGTCCGGCGGCGAAGGCTTCAGCAGCACCTGGAACTGGTAGTAGTGCTGGAGCCGGTTCGGGTTCTCGCCGTAGCGCCCGTCGGTTGGCCGGCGCGAGGGCTGGACATAGGCGCAGCGCCAAGCCTCGGGCCCCAACGCGCGCAGCGTGGTCGCCGGATGGAAGGTGCCCGCGCCGACTTCCATGTCATAGGGCTGCAGAATCACGCAGCCCCGCGCCGCCCAGTAGTCCTGCAAGGTCAGGATCAACCGCTGGAAGCAGGTCTTCGGATTGGGTTTCGCGAGAGCGCCAGTTTTGGCCATAAATAGATTTTTGCACTGCGGTAAGCGGGCGAGAGATTAGACCCCACCGCGGGGCAGATCAAGCCGGGCGGCGTGACGCGCAAACTCCGGGGTCTGGGACCGGTCCCCACCCCGGTCCGGCCGCCGCGCCATGGCCGTTAACCATATCCGTTAACCATGTCTCGAAATTCACCCTTAAGGCGCCGCCGACATACTGCTTGCCATCGACAAGATATAGGACGGGAGGCGGAGATGACACAGGTAACGGCGCTGTGGCGCGGTCAGGTTCCCCTGGCCAGGACCGGCTGGTTCTACGGGTTGGTCGGGCTATCGCTGCTGATCGTGCCGCTCACCCTGGTTGCCAGTCTGGGATTCGCGTCGTCGGCGCGAGAGTTGATGCTTGCGCTCAGCGCCGCGACCTTGATCTACGCCGCCTTCATCGCGGTCGCGATCTGGCGCGCCGCCGGCAATTACCGGGGCCGGCTCGCCTGGCGCCTGCTGGCCAAGGGCTCGGTGCTGTTCGTCGGACTCCAGGTGGCGGCCGGGCTCGCCGCCGGCTAAGCCGGCCCATATTTCCCGATCGGCCCTGGGCCGGTCGCCCCTAATAGGGCAGCTGTGACAGGTTGGAATTCTGTTTAATACGAAAATATTTCAATGGTTTAACTTGTTAGACCGTGCGATCAACCACCTTCAGTAAGCACATAGTAATCACCGGAGGCCGATTTCGGCCCAATTCGGGCTGTCAATTGGTACGCCCGCCCGCCGTTGGCGGAGGTGGCATGTCCACCTAATTTGCCCTTCATCCCGTGC
>CAXMQD010000388.1:0-2463 GCA_964194965.1 uncultured Acidimicrobiia bacterium
CAGTTCCAGATGGTGGAAGAACAGCGCGGTGCTGATGAACGAGGGCCCAAGCACCGCCGGCAGCAACAGATGGAACGCGCGGTGGCGCAGCACCTCGGCGCGCGACCAGGATGGCACGATGGCGGCGGACCCGGTTCCGGCCCCGGTCCCGGCTCCGGCCCCGGGTGCCTGTCGCGCCAAGCTTTCCAGATGATCCCGGTGGCGGGCGTCGTGGTGGCGCAGCAGCCACCAGACCGCCGGCACCAGTCCGAGCGCGAGCAGCACCGCCGCGGCGCCGTAGCTGGCGCGCCACCCGAGCACCGCGATGCCGAGCACGGCTGCGACCGGCAGCAGACTCTCGCCGGCGGCAAACCCGAGTGCCGCGAGCGCCACCGCCTTACCGCGATTGGTGTCGAAGTAGCGGGCCATGGCGGTGGTGGCGATGTGGCTCGCCAAGCCCTGCCCGGTCTGGCGCAGCAAGAAGATCGCCAGCACCAGCCAGGCGGCCGAGGACACCTGGGCCATGAAGGCCGTGGCGATCACCAGGGCGGTACAGACCAGCGTGGTATAGCGCTTGAGCGGCAGGCGGTCGATCTGGGGCCCGGTCCAGGTCAGCGCGGCCGCGCTCAGCAGGGTCCCGGCCATGTAGATGGCGCTCCAGGAGGTATGACTGAGGCCGAACTCGCCGCGCACCGCCGGGCCAAACACGCCGATGAAGAAGGTCTGCCCCACGCTCGAGGCAAACGCCATCGTAAAGCCGAAGCCGAGGAAGCGCGCATTGGCGCGCGCAAAGCGCAGATAACCGTGATCGGACATGATTTCGCCGGCGGGGCAGGAAACGGTGGCTCTATCTAGCCACCGCGGGCCGAAACATCCAGGAACCATTCGCCCGCGGGGCGCGAGCCGCGAATTCGGCCGCAATCAGGATAAAATGGTGCCCAGGGGCGGGGTCGAACCACCGACACCATGATTTTCAGTTCTGCGCACCTTGTTCCCGGGGTGTCCTTGAATTGCCCGCACAAGGTCTAACTCATTGGAAAAACGCAATTCATTGGATAACCGGCATCCCAAGTACACCTGATACTTCCCGAGGTTCTGATATAAGGCCGGTATAAGGCAACATTGTCCGGGTTTCGCCGGAACTCGCCGAGAACCCGCTGATGCCGCCGGCGAAAATTCCGTTGGGCAAGGCGCTCGGCAAGCAATACCAGGATTTCGGGCGCAATCTGCTGAAGAACGGCGTCAAGGTCGTCTTCGCATCGGACTACGTCGGGGTTGACGCCGACGCGGAACGGGCTCGGCGCTATGAGATCTGGTGGCGTACCCAAACATTCGATTCCAACTTCCAAGTCCTGAAGCAAATGACGTCAACGGCGGGCGAGATGCTGGCGATGTCCGGCAACCGCAATCCCTACAAGGACGGCAAACTTGGCGTGATCGAAGTAGGTGCGTATGCGGATATTTTACTGGTCGAGGGCACAGGCCTTTCCTTCGGCATTGACTATTCATCGATCGGCTTTGAGGCGACAGATAGCCCGGGCGATGATGGGGCGGCGTCGGGCATGTTTCGAGTCTTCGGCGCCTGGGAGCTCATAGGGCGCGGCACACGGGACACCGGAGTGCTCGTATTCAAAGGCGAGAATCGGCACTGCCACCCTGAGAGTCCGGACCTGGGGTAAAGCCGACGTACCAGCCACATGGCCCTGATTTCCGAATCTAGCCAGATTCGGACATTAGCGGTGCGTCAAATCACGCCGCAAAGTGACTTCTAGCTGCCGGTGGTGGGAGCCGACCACGTCATCAGACTCGGGCATTCGCGATCGTCAGATGACATCGCAAATAGGCCCGCCGCACGGCCAGTGGTGAGAGCCGTCGACATAAGGAAAGATCGAGAACCCGGGGTTTCCCGAGCCGCGCAAGCTCGGAACATGCCTGCTAGGCCCCCCGGGTCATTGAATTCTCAGGGATATCTCCCATATACGACCTATACGTATTGCATTCGTTTGGTGCTACCTGAATTACCGGTACGCCGATTAGCTTAGATATCCCCTGACAATGTGAGCGTTAAACCGACCGCGCCGACACGTGGTGTGTGGCGCGGAATCAACTCTCCTGTTAGAGGAAACAACTATGGCTACTGGTACTGTAAAATGGTTCAACGCGGCCAAGGGTTTCGGGTTCATCGAACCGGAAGATGGCTCCAAAGACGCTTTCGTCCATATTTCGGCCGTCGAGCGCGCCGGACTGAGTTCGCTGAGCGAAGGGCAGAAGGTCTCCTATGAGCTTCAGCCCGGACAGAACGGCAAATCTTCCGCCGAGAACCTGTCCGTCGTCGAATAACCGCCTAAGGCACCGCCTCCAACGGGAGTTGAAGGCGGTCGCCGCGCACCCTCGGCAACGTGACCTTCAGAGATTGCCACGGACCGAAGGAGACGGGCGGACCGATCCGCCGTCTTGCCTTCAACGACATTGAATACAACGAAC
>CAXMQD010000389.1:0-1944 GCA_964194965.1 uncultured Acidimicrobiia bacterium
CCCGCTCGCCTGCGCCTCGGGGATCTGGCCGCCATCGCGGCGCTCCTCCAGCTTGATAATGTGATAGCCGAAGCGCGTGCGAACGGGCTCCGAGATCTGTCCGGGCTCGAGGGCGAAGGCCGCGTTCGCAAAGGGCTTCACTTTTTTAATGATACGGCGACCACCGAGATCTACACCCTTCGGTGCGGTCGGTCCCTGGGAATGTTGCTGCGCGAGTTCAGCAAATGCCGCTCCCGAGCGTGCCTCGGCGAGAATGCCCGCGATCTTGCTGTAGGCCGCCGCCTCGGTCTGCGCGTCGGCATTGCGCGCCACTTTGATCAGGATATGGCGTGCCCGAACTGCCGCGGGGCGGGTGAAGCGGATACGGTTCGCCTCGTAGAAGTCCTGGATCTCCTCGTCGTTCACCGAAAGCCCGCTGGCGATGTCCTCGGCGATCAGCCGCCGCACCGACAGACGTCGCTTCAAATCCTCGGCAAAGCTCTCCTCGTCGAAGCCGCTTTCGCTCAGCTTGGCGAGGAACAGTCGCTCGGAGTCGAACTGACCACGCATGCTCTCGAGCGCGTTGTCCACCTGCTTCCGGGGCACGACCAGGTGCCTGGCATCGGCGTCTTGCCACAGCAGCTCCTGTCCGATCAACATATCCAGCACCTGGCGCCGGATCTGCTTGTATTCTTCGGGGTCGAACATGTTGCCGAGTCCGATGTTCTGCCTCTGCACGTAGACGTCCAGGCTCTTTTGCAGCCGCTCTACAGTGATTGCTTCGCCGTTGACCCTGGCGGCGACGCCCAGGTTCTGCGCCGCCGCGGAGGTGGCGAGCCCCGCGATCATCGCAATCCCCAAGCCGATGAGAAATCGCTGCCTCATGGCGTGCTGGTCCGGCGCCGTCGCTTGCTCAGGGATCCCATCGGCCTAATCGGGTTGCACCCAGGTGCTGCCTGAAGCGAAGCGCCGATTTTCGACATCGACCGCAACGATATGGGCTCCCAGTGCTCCCACGCGTCGGTTGGGACCGTAGGTGAGCGGCGGTGTGAGTCCGGTGGTGTAGCCGTATAGCCCTTCCAATGCCTGAAGGAGCTTCTCGCGGCTCAGGTCGCGCCCGGCCTGGCTCAGCCCTTCCACCAGCAGCTTGGCTGCCGTATAGGTGGTGATCTGCGCCGCCAGGTGTCGCCGGGGCAGCCCGTGGCGTCGGGCGAATTCACCGAATTCTCGGCGGCCCTCCGGACTCTGGTCCTGAGGGCTGGTCGGAAAAGCAACGTAGATGTGTCCCTGGAAGCTCGCCGGCGCCGTCACCGCAGCACGCCCGGCGAGGTGGCCCTGGAGGAACATGAACGGTCGCCATCCGATTCGGTCCGCCGTCGTCGCCAGCATCCGGAACTCCGCACCGGAGCCGAGGAAGAACACGATCTGCACGCCGCTATCCTTGAGCTCACCGGCCAGCGCCCCGGGGTCCATGTCGCCGGCCGGGTACTCGACCACACGCAGCGATCCCCAACCCCTGTCCTCGGATTGCTTCGCCATGGCGCGGGCCACCGCTTGTGTGTCCGGCCGCGCGGGGTGTACCAGCGCGGCCCCAATGCTCGGGTCCGGCAGCCGGCTGATGGCAAACTCCACCAGCGCACGGCCCTGTATCTCGGCGCCGGAGAGCAGATAGAAGGTGAATTGCCGGGTGCCGATGTCCAAGGGCCCGCTTTGCGTGAACGGGCCGACCAGCGGCACCGTGTGCGTTTCCGCCAGCTCGGCGAACTCCCCATCGGCGCCGGCGGTGAAGGCGCCCACCAGTGCGAACACGCGGTGTTTCTCTACCAGGCGGCGCGCTTGCGCGAGGGCGTCGTCCGGGCTGTCGGCGTGCTCCACCGCCAGCTCGAGACGCCGGCCGTGAACGCCGCCCCGCCCGTTGAGGTCGTCGAAATAGGCCTGTAGCACGGTAGTCATTACCCGGCCGAT
>CAXMQD010000390.1:0-4628 GCA_964194965.1 uncultured Acidimicrobiia bacterium
GCAACCATCGCCAGCGCCGAGGCATGGCTCTTCCTCGCCAGCGTTCAGCTCCTAACCCGCAGGTTGGCAAGAACCTGAAAACATTCAATTCGTTTCGAGTCAGACTCTTAGAGGGCATCCCGTCGTATACGGCCGCCGAAAACCAAAGCGATCAGCGTGTGCAAGGGCGACCTTACCAGCTTCACAAGCATTGAGGTAGGCGCGTCACCCCCTCTACTCGTGATCGTATTAGTCGGGATTTCTCATAGGCACGCTCAACGCCAACGATTTCCCGTTCTGAGCATGTTTGACACTCCGACTGCCATGTTCGGGTCGAGTCACGAGCAAAAGTGCCGATGACCGTGCGTCAAGGTCTGCTGCTGGACGCTAAGCAGACACGATCCGCTTGAAAGCCGACGTTCCGCGCGTTGTTTCGGCGGAATTTCAAACTGAGACACAGCCGGTTTCGGCGCGGGGACGGTCATGCGGACCGGGGGGATAGCAGACTTAATCCGGAAACGTCTCGACCAACTCTTTGAGCCGGGCCTTGGCATCCCGCAGTATGGGCTCGCCGTCGCCGACCAGGAGGATGTCGAAGTCGAGATTCAGAAGCTTGCGCAAGCTGCCCCGAAGGCGGGACGGGTCATCCATGACGCGTTCCGGCAAAATCCCGCACTGCCCCGGCGGATTGCCGATGATGGCATCGCCGACGATCAGGATCCTCCGGTCCGGCCACAGCAGGGCGACCTCGCCCGGCGACTTTCCGGCGGCGTCGACCACCTCGAAGGGCCCGACCGTGTCGCCGAGATTTAGCCCGTCGTCCAGTTCCGTCCCCTGATTTCGGGCGTGGTCCGCGTCGTTGGCGTGGATGACCGTCCGCGCGCCGGTGCGTGCCCGCACCCGGTTCGCCGCGCGCGAATGATTGCGGTTGGTGAGGACGATCCAGGCCACGCCCTCGCGAACCAGGGTCTCCATGTCGTCCGCCGTCGGTTCGACGGGGTCGATACAGATGTTGCCGCCGGGATCGCGAACCAGGTGGCCGTTGAAATTGTACCCGTGGGGTTCGGAAAACCACGGCCACGTGAGGATAGCGCTGACGATTTCCCTCATGTTTCGCTCCATTTATCTCCTCGGGATCGGTCAAAACTAACGTATTCTACGGTGCAGCGTAAGCCACGACGGTCCCACGACCACTGGGCGGGTGGAATGGCTGAATCCTATGGCACTAACTTCGAGACCTCGGACGTGCTCCGCATGTTCCCGACCTTTGTGTGGAAGGCGCAGGTGGCCCCTAGCGTCCGTCAAGGGATCGAAGACGACGTATTTGCGAAACTCGATGAGCTGAGGCGCAACGCGGACGCGCCGGTCGCGGGCCGCGGCTGGCAGTCGGAAAAGGATCTGTACCGTCTGGACGAATTTCGCGGCCTGGTCGCCTGCATCCATGACGCCACCGAGCGTGTCCTGGAGTTCCTGAAAACCGGAGACGGCACTTTCGAGATAACCGGCCTCTGGGCCAACTTGAACCCGAAAGGCGCGGCGCACCCGATCCATAGCCACCCCAACAATTTCTTGAGTGGCGTTTATTATCTGCGCACCCACGAAGGCGCCGACACCGTCAATTTCCACGATCCCAGGTCGCAGACCGGAATCATCCGGCCGCCGGTCAGGGAACTCACCGCCGAGAACACGGATCAGGTGGTGGTCAAGGTCAGCGACGGCACCCTTCTCATGTTCCCGTCCTGGCTGCCCCATTCGGTCGACGCTAGCGGCAGCGACGAAACGCGGATCAGCGTCAGTTTCAACGTCATGCCCTCGGCTTACAGCGAAAGAATGAGCGACCCCCTGTGGTAACGGAACACGGCTCGATACGATACCCCGGGAGGAGACCGCGAAACGCCCCTCCCTCACGCGCATGTGACGGCGCCCGCGCGGCCGGCTCGGCTACACTCGGCAAAGCGCAACCACGGAATTAAGAGGGAGGTCGTAGGTGGCACGTTTTATTGGAGTTCTGCTGGCCGGGTTTCTGCTATTACCCGGGGTCCCGGCCCGGGCCGCGGCCTGGAACCCGCCGGCGGGCTGGTCGGTGATCGACACCGCCCATAGCTACAAGACCCTGATCGCGCGCCTCGACGCGGCGGTCAAGGCCAACAAGATGGGCCTGGTCAGCCGCGCCAGCGCGACCTTGGGCGCCAAGGCCATGCTGAAGCAGACCATTCCGGGCAATATGGTGGTCGGGGTCTACCGACCCGACTTCGCGGTGCGCATGCTGGCGGCCAGCGTGCCCGCCGGCATCGAGGCGCCGATACGCTTCTACATCACCGAGAACCCGGACGGCACGGCGACCCTCAGTTACAAAAAACCGAGCGCCGCCTTCGCACCCTACAGCGACGGCGGTCAGGCACTGCGCGAACTGGCGGCCGAGCTCGACGCGCTGTTCGCCAAGATCGCGAAGGAGGCGACGGGAATGTAGCCCTCACCCCGCGTCCGTCTTGCCGCGCCAGTGGGCCAGGAGCTCGTGCCGCTCGGCCATCAGCGAGGCCGCGAGACCCGCCACGACCGCCCAGAACGCCGAGGTGATTCCGAACACCGAGAACGGGGTCGCGGCGACGGCGAGCGCGGCGAGCGCGCCGAACCGGAGCTTGCCGCCGAATGCGGTTTCGAGCGCGCTCTGCAGCGACGCGAGAATGGCCAGGCCGGCGAGCGTGACCACGAAGCTGCGCGGCAGGGCCGCGAGCAGCGAACTCAGGGTCCCGGCCCCAAGCGCGATCGAGATGGTCAGGGTCGCGGCGATCACACTGGCCCAATAGCGCCCCTGCTTCGGACCGGCGTCCGGTCCGGCCAGGATCGCAGCGCCGGTGCGCGCGACGGTCGCCGGATGGCCACCGAGCAACGTGTTGAACACCGAGTTGAGCCCGATCGTAACGGTCACCGCGGTGATCGGAACGCGGTACCCCTGAGCCATCAAAAATCCCAGCCCCTGGACGTTGCCCAAGCCCATCGCCAGGACGATCATGGGCAGGCTGATGGCGATGAAAGCCGGCAGCGAAAAATCGATCCCGGGCAGGGCGAGGTCGGGCAGCGACCACGAGATCACCTCGGTCGCGCTGTCGCCGAAGGCGAAGACCGCGGCGCCGCCGACGATTACGGCGAGGCCCATCGGCGGCACCCGCGGGCTGGCGATGAAACGGCCGGTGAGGTAGCTCGCCAGGGTGATGCCGGCGACCAGCACGTCCTCGACGCTGGCCGCGACCATGCGCGTCACGTAAACCAGAATGCTGCCCGCGAACATGCCCATGACGATCGGCAGCGGCAGCCAGGCCATGATCCGCGCGCCAATGCCGAACGCACCGAGCACCAGAATCGCGACCCCCGCTATCAGGTTGGCGCCGACCAGTTCGGGGAAACTGAATTGGCCGGCCAGGGTGCCCAGGTAGATCAGTCCGGGTATCGTCCAGGTGATCGGGATCGGCAGGCGGTAATAGAGGCTGAGCGCAATCGAGGTGATGGCGCCGCCGAACCAGATGATGAAGATCCAACTCGATGACTGCTGGGCGCTGAGGCCGAGCTGTCCGGCGACCTCGAGGTGCAACGGCAGCGCCCCGAAGCCGTACCATACGAACGCGGTGAGGCCGGCCCAGAGCGCCGCCATGTTGAAGTCGCCGACCAGCCGCCGCGGCCCCGCGTCCGATCCCACGGCAGCCTCGGCTTCCGTCGGGTCTTTTGTCGGATCGCTCTCCCTGGCCAAATCCCAGCCTCCCGCGCGCCGCCGCCGGAGCGTTTCCGCGGATCGTGTCCAGGGTGGCCGGACCCGGCCCGCACCGGCGCCCTAGTCTAGCAGCATATTGCGGGTTTCCGCGGGCAACTTGACGGTTAGGCCGTCGAGCGCCTCGCTCATGATGATCTGACAGCCCAGGCGCGAGGTTTCTTCCAGGCCGAAGGCGAGATCGAGCATGTCCTCCTCGTCCTCGCTGGTTTCGTCGAGCTTTCCCGACCAGGCCGGCTCGACGATGACGTGGCAGGTCGAGCAGGCCAGCGAGCCGTCGCAGGCGCCTTCGATATCGACGCCGTGGCGATGCGCGATCTCCATGACCGACAGCCCAACCGGGGCGTCCACCTCTTTGCGGTTCCCGTCGGTTTCGATGAACACCATCTTGGGCATCAAGTCAGGCTCCCGTCCCGGCCTCTGGGTATCGCGGCGATTGGTATCCGGTGGATCGGCTCACGCCACCGAGGCCGCCGCTGGCGTCGCCGTGGCGTCGCCGGCGCCGCGGCTGTATAGCGCACCCCAGGCCTCCAGGAAATGCTCGATATCGGCGGCCCCGCTGGTCCAACCCAAGCTGACCCGGATCGCCGCCGCGGCCTCGGCCGCGCTCGCACCCATGGCGGCGAGCACGTGGGAGGGCGCGACCTTGCCGGAGGAACAGGCCGAGCCCGCGCTCACCGCAACCCCGGCCAAGTCGAGCGCGATAACCTGGGTCTCCGCCGAAAGCCCAGGCGCCGCGAAGCAGCAGGTATTGGGTAGGCGCGGCGCGGCCGCGGCGAAAATCCGAATCTCGGGCGCGAGCTCGCACAGGCGCCGCTCCAAATCGTCGCGCAGTCGCGCCAGCGCGGCCGCCTTGCCGAGACCAGCCACCGCGGCCTGGGCGGCG
>CAXMQD010000391.1:0-3631 GCA_964194965.1 uncultured Acidimicrobiia bacterium
CGGCGATCCCGTGTCGATGATCGCCGGCAGGTGCCAGACCGCCATCACCGCGACGACCAGCAGGGCCGCGGCTAGCACCAAGGCGTCGAATACCGCCTCGCGATAACCGACGATCAAACTCGCGATCGCAAAGGCCGCCAGTACGAACCACGAGGCGGTACCGTAAGCATCCATCCTGACCAGCACGAACACCAGCCCGGCGATGGCGAGCGCCGCACCCCAGGCAAGAACCTCGGGCACCGCGAGCCCGAGCATTCCCCGCCGCCAGGTGGTCAGCTCGATGGACGCGCCGTGGCCATGGCGCACCAGGATAAACAGGCCGTACAGCAATATCAGGAATAAGCCGATCGGGTCGGCATCGGCCGGCGCCCAAAGCCCGGCGAACCACAACAGCGTCCAGATGACCGCGCCCACCAGCGCCGACCAGCCGAGCCACCACCAAGCCATGTAGCGCACCACGGCAAGCGCCGCCACGACGAGCAACAGCAGATAGGCAAACAGCCCCCATGCCGACGGCGCCGCGGCCGGCACCAGCCATGGCGTGACAAACCCGCCAAGCAGACCGAGCACCGCAACCATGCCGCCCTGCAGGATCGAAAGCGCGATGCCCAAGGCAGCCAGCACGGCCAGGGTCAGAAACGCGGTCGGCGCTCCGATCAACTGGTAGAGCTGAAACGCCGCGTACACACTTGCGAAGGCCGAGAACAAACCGGCTGAGGTGACCGCCGGCGGCACGTAGTTCGGCCGAACCGCGGCGATCGCGCGTTGCAGCGGCCGCTGGCGCAGCCACTCGCCGGCCAACAGCAGAACGACACCGAAGGCGAAGCCCATCGCCACCCGCACCGCCGGGCCCACCCAACCGCGCTCGATGGAGTATTTCACCAGGAAAATGCTTCCGATTGCGATCGTGATCGCGCCGAGCCAAACCAGCCAACGCGAGGTCAGGCTCTCCTCCAGGCCGCCCCGGGTCCGGCCCGGTTCAGTCACGGCTGTCGCCGGCGTACTCAGCTCCGGGCGCACAGTCTCGGAAGCTGCGGGCTCGGAAGCTGCGGGCTCGGAAGCTGCGGTCTCGGAAGCTGCGGGCTCGGAAGCTGCGGTCTCGGGCGCCTCGCCGCTCAACGATCTTTCGAAGATCTCCCGGGCCGCGGCCCGCACCCGCTCCGCCTCGGACGGCGCGGCATCCTGGGGCGGCTCGGGAACGCTCGCATCCGGCGCGTCGGCGGCAGGTCCTTTGGCCTCGGGGGCCGGCGCCAGGCCCAGCTCCGTCCGCAGTGCGGCGTGGGCCGCGGTCAGTTCGTCCAGCCGATCGCTTGCCGCGGTTAGGCGGGCGCGCAGCTGCCGAGCCTCGCCGCGCGACTTTCGAAGCGTCAGAAAGGCGACGACCCCCAAAACCGGAGCCGCGAGGAAATAGAGGCCGACGATTAGCGCCAATGCTTCCACGATTCCTGCCGAAGCCTCCACGGCTGAATGATACCAATAATCTTTGTCATTGCGGGCCGCCGCGCGCAGCCGGTCACGCTCGGCCCATGAGAAAGTGCATCGCCTGCTCGTGTAGTCGAATCCTAGTTAATCCTCCGTTAATCCTCCGTTAATTCGATTAATCCGCTGTTAACCAAAATTGGGGGAGAATAATTTGTTCGCATACGAAGCTTGCCTGACCCGAGCGAATGTGAAGCGCAACCGCAGGCGAGTCTCCGAGACCCAAATAGCGCCCGACAGAGTTACAGGCGCAGGTGCTCTCGGTTTCGACCCGGAGGGGAAGAGACAGTATGGCTTTCACCACGACAACCGCGATCCAAGGCAGCGCGCCCTGTGCACCGGAGGAAGTTTTCGATGCGAGGAGCGGCCAAGGCGACGAAGAACAACTCGCTTGGTTGACCACAAGGAAGGCGCAGGCCCGCGATATCTCCTATCGCTATCTGCTGACATTGCGCTTCGCGCTGATCAATCTGGTCGGCTTCACGCTTCTGGGCGCGGCCTACATGCAGGGCTTGCTCGAAATGGTGATGATCGCCGATACAACCTATCTCTCGGTGCTGATTTTCCTGGTGTTCCTCGGTGGGCTAGCGATCTGCGCGCGCAAGACCTGGCAGACCAGCCGGGAGCTTAACTACGTGCGCTCCTTCGATCCGCTCAGTCAATCACGGGCCGCCGAATACATCGCACGGCTGCGCGGACGCGGCGGCGACGGCCGCGGAATTCTGGCCACCTCCCTGCGACTCAAACTGACCCAGCGGGTCGCGGTGGTTCGCCATGTCGCCGGCAGCTTGGTCATCCTCGGACTGATCGGCACGGTCATCGGGTTCATCATCGCCCTATCAGGGGTCCAGCCGGACCAGGCGTCCGACGTCAAGGCGATCGCGCCCATGGTCTCGACATTGATTTCGGGCATGTCGACCGCGCTCTACACCACCCTGGTCGGCTCGGTGCTCAACGTCTGGCTGATGATCAACTATCACGTCCTGGCCGGCGGCACGGTCAAGCTGATCACCGCCCTGCTCGAGTTTGGGGAAGAGCATGCTCGAGCTTGACCACTTCGACAGCGACGACGGTTCCAACACTGTCTTTCGCGACGTCATCTTCCTGGCCTTGGCCGGCTTCGTGGCAATGGTGCTGCTGCTATTGCCGCACCTCAACCCGCCGGCGACCGCCAGCGAAGGGGCACCGGCGCCCGGCAACGTCATCGTCGAGATCTCTTGGCCCGAAAAGGTGGACGCCGACGTCGACCTCTGGGTCCAGGCACCCGGCGACGTGCCGGTGGGCTATTCCAACAAGGGCGGGTTGATCTTCAACTTGCTGCGCGACGACCTTGGCGGCCAAGCCGACGTGACCGAAATCAACTACGAGGTCTCCTACAGCCGCGGCGTTCCGAGTGGCGAATACACGGTCAACGTCCACCTATACCGAAACATGTCCGCGAGCCTGCCGCTGCCGGTCAACGTCTCGGTCAGCGTCAAGTCCTCGCCGAGCCAACCCGCCAAGCGTATCCTCACCACCAAGCTCAATCTCGATCGTCAGGGCCAGGAAATTACCGCGTTCCGTTTCAGCCTGACCGAGGAAGGCCGGTTGGCGCCGGGCAGCGTCCACGACCTACCCAAGCCGCTGCGCAGATCCAAGAAATCGGGATGAGCGAACTGACCACACTGTTCGCCGGTCTCGGCGGCCTGGCGTTCGTTCTCGCGAACATCGCCATCTGGTCGCCGCGCAATCTGCGCGTCAAGTTGGGGGCGCTGGTCACTGCCGCGGTATTCTTGCCTGCCGCCTACCTGAGCCTGTCCGAGATGCTGAGCCGGCCCAAGCCGGTCGGCAGCGAATGGGCGCGCCGCGAACTGGCCGAAGCCACGGTGATCGGCGCCCAGATGGTGGAAGGCCAGGCAATTTATGTCTGGTTGGGCATGGAAGGGGCCGCGGAGCCGCGGGCCTACGCCCTGCCCTGGGACGAAAAGGTCGCACGGCAGTTGCACGGCGCCCGGCGCAATGCCGAAGCGAGCGGCACCGACGTCAAGATGCGCAATCCCTTCGAGCAGTCAATCGACCAGCGCGAGCGAATTTTCTACGCGGCGCCGCAACCGCCGCCACCGGAGAAGCAACAGCCGATCGAGAATCCGCTCCAGTATCAGCGTTCTCAGGC
>CAXMQD010000392.1:0-5350 GCA_964194965.1 uncultured Acidimicrobiia bacterium
ATCAGCTCCAATTGTTCATCAACTTCGAAGAGCCCCAGACGCGCGAGTTCGAGGAGCGTGCGGCCGAGCCGCCGTTCAACAAGAACCTGCTGCGTAAGGTGGACGAGCTCGAACTCTCGGTGCGTTCGGCGAATTGCCTCAAGAACGACAACATCGTCTACATCGGCGATCTGGTCCAGAAGAGCGAGGGCGAGATGTTGCGGACCCCGAACTTCGGCCGCAAGTCGCTGAACGAGATCAAGGAAGTGCTCTCGGTCATGGGACTGCATTTGGGCATGGAGGTTCCCAACTGGCCGCCGGAGAATATCGAGGACCTTGCCAAGAAGCTTGAGGAGCCTTTCTAGACGGCCCTTAATCCGGGCCAGCCCGGGGGCCTTACGGGTCCCCACCCGCCGTACACGATCCCCTCGGCAAAAGGGAACGCGCGGCGGCGGGACGGAGACAGCGGTCTCGCGCGCGAGGCCACGACAGAGTAGGAGGAGGCGCAATGCGACACGCAAGAAGCGGCCGAAAATTCAACCGGACCGCCAGCCACCGCAAAGCCATGTTCGCGAACATGGCGGTGGCGCTGATCAAACACGAACAGATCAAAACCACCTTGCCCAAGGCCAAGGATCTGCGGCGCGTCGTCGACCGGCTCATCACGCTCGGCAAGCGGGGCGATCTACACGCCCGGCGCCAAGCGCTCTCCACGCTGCGCGACACCACCATCGCCGCCAAGCTATTCGACGACCTGGGCCCGCGTTACAAGGAACGCCAGGGTGGCTACACCCGGGTCATCAAGGCGGGCTTCCGCTACGGCGACATGGCGCCCATGGCGCTCATCGAGCTGGTCGACCGCGACCCCGATGCCAAGGGCCAGGACTCGGGCCCGACCATGGATGAAGACGACGACGACGAGGGGGAGGACTAGCCGCCACAAATGGTGGGGTGAAAGACTCCTTTGAAACGCAGGGCAGCCCGGCCAGGGCTGCCCGTTTGCGTTTCGGCGTCTGTCCGCCCTGGTATCGCCATGAGATCCTGCCAATATTGTCGTTATGGAAAGACATCGAGAGGGTTGGCGCCGCGGCCCACCCATCACAGATGACGAGGACGTTTCGGTCATGAGATATCGCTTGCGGCTGGTCTGCTTGGGACTGCTGATCGCGTTTGCGGCGCCGGTGGCGGTCTGGGTCCCGGCCTGGGGCACCGCCTGGGCTCAAAGCAAGACCGCGCCGGAGACCAAGACCCAGATCGAGCTGTCTTTCGCCCCGGTGGTCAAGAAGGTGGCGCCGGCGGTTGTCAACATCTTCTCCAAGCGCGTGATACGCCAGCGCAGCGTCTCGCCGTTCTTCAACGATCCTTTCTTCAAGCGCTTTTTCGGCAAGGATTTCGGCATGTTCGGGCTGCCGCGCGAGCGCATTCAGAAATCGCTCGGCTCCGGCGTGATTGTTTCGGAGGACGGCCTGATCGTCACCAACCACCATGTCATTAAGGGGGCGACCGAGATTATCGTGGTGTTGTCCGACCGGCGCGAGTTCGCGGCCGAGCTGGTGCTCGACGACGAAAGCACCGATCTGGCGGTGCTGCGCATCGACCCCGACGGCAGGAAGCTGCCCCACTTGGCGTTCCGGGACTCCGACGAGGTCGAAGTCGGCGACCTGGTGCTCGCCATCGGCAACCCTTTCGGCGTCGGCCAGACCGTGACCAGCGGCATCGTCTCGGCGACCGCCCGCACCCAGGTCGGGATCTCGGACTTCTCCTTTTTTATCCAGACCGACGCCGCGATCAACCCGGGCAACTCCGGCGGGGCGCTGGTCACCCTCGACGGCAAGCTGCTCGGCATCAACACCGCGATCTACTCGCGCAACGGCGGTTCGGTGGGGATCGGCTTCGCAATTCCGGCCAACATGGTCGAGACCGTGGTCGCCAGCGCGCTGCGCGGCGGCGAGCTGGTGCGCGCCTGGAGCGGACTGATCGGCCAGAACCTGACCCCGGACCTGGCCGAGGCGTTCGGCCTGGAGACCCCGGGCGGGGTGATCGTCAAGCGGGTCTATCTCGGCGGTCCGGCCGATCGCGCCGGGGTCAAGCCGGGCGACGTCATCCTCAACCTGGAAGGCCGCGCGGTTGCCGACGTGGAGTCGTTCCGCTACCGCATTGCGACTCGCGAACCGGGCGACAGGATTTCGATCGAGGTCTGGCGCGACCGTGCCACCCGGACCCTGACCCTGACGCCAATCGCGGCGCCGGAGAACCCACCGCGCAACGAGATTCAATTGAGTGGCAAGCACCCGCTGACCGGCGCGGTAGTCGCCAATCTGTCCCCGGCGCTCGCCGAGGAGCTGGATCTGCCAGGCGCTTGGGACGGCGTCATCATTCTCAAAGTGGCGCGCCGCAGTGTCGCGGACCGCCTGCGGTTCAAATCGGGAGACATTATAGTAGCGGTAAACCGGGAGGAGGTCCGGGATGTGACGGTCCTGGACGCGGCGCTGAATCAGGCCAAGGACTCCTGGCGCATCAGTTTCAGCCGCAAGGGAAAGCTGCGCCATGCCGAGTTTAATTTGTAGCTCCGGAGTATCAAACCGGTGACCGGACTGTTCGAGGCCCAGGCGCCGCGGCCCCTGGCCGACCGACTGCGCCCTACGGCGCTCGGCGAGGTCCTGGGCCAGAACCACCTGGTCGGCGCCGAAGGGCCGATCGGGCGCATGCTGGCCGCCGGGCGCTTGGCCTCGATGATTCTCTGGGGCCCGCCGGGCACGGGCAAAACCACGATCGCGCGACTGCTGGCGGAATCCACCGATCTCGCCTTCGAGCCGCTGTCGGCGGTGTTCTCCGGCGTTGCCGATCTGCGCAAGGTCTTCGCGCGCGCCAAGGAGCGCCGCCTGGCCGGGCAGGGCACGCTGCTATTCATCGACGAAGTTCACCGCTTCAACCGGGCCCAGCAGGACGGCTTCCTGCCCTATGTCGAGGACGGCACCGTGATCCTGGTCGGCGCCACCACCGAGAACCCCTCCTTCGAGCTCAATGCGGCGTTGCTGTCGCGCAGCCAGGTGTTCGTGCTCAAGCGTCTGGACGAGACGGCCATGGCCGAGCTGCTGCGCCGCGCCGAGGCCGACGCCGGCCGGGCGCTGGCTCTCGACGCCGAGGCGCGCACCGCACTCGCCGCCATGGCCGATGGCGACGGGCGCTATCTGCTCAACCTGGCCGAGGAGATCTTCGCGCGCCCGGAGGCCAGCCCACTCGACACCCAGGGCCTGGTCGCGTTCGTGCAGAAGCGCGCGCCGCTCTACGACAAGGCCCAGGAAGGCCACTACAACCTGATTTCGGCGCTGCACAAGTCGCTGCGCGGCTCCGACACCGATGCGGCGCTCTACTGGCTGTCGCGCATGCTGGTCGGTGGCGAGGATCCGCGCTACATCGCCCGCCGCCTGTTGCGCTTCGCCTCCGAGGACGTCGGTCTGGCCGACCCCCAGGCCCTGACTCAGACCCTGGCCGCCTGGGAGGCCTACGAGCGCCTCGGCACGCCGGAGGGCGAGCTGGCGCTGGCCCAGGCGGTGATCTATCTGGGCAGCGCGCCCAAGTCGAACGCCGCCTACAAAGGCTTCAACCAAGCTTGGCGGGCGGCCCGGGAGAGCGGCTCGCTGGCGCCGCCCAAGCACATTCTCAACGCGCCGACCAAGCTCATGAAGGAGCTCGGTTATAGCGAGGGCTACGAGTACGATCACGACGCGCCCGAGGGGTTCTCCGGTCAGGACTACTTCCCCGAGGGCATGGCGCGCGGCCGCTACTACCGCCCGGCCCCGCGCGGTTTCGAGCGCGAGATCGCCAAGCGCCTGGATTATTGGGATAAATTGCGCTCCCGGCGAGACGGCAAAGACGACTGATCGAGCCTTGCGATTCCTGCGAGTCAGCCATTCCTGGTTGCCGCTTGTTTCGGGCGTGGCGCGGTTTATGTTTCACCGTGATGGTTAACCCCGCCCGGACAAGCCGGGCAGAGGCCCGGGCCCAGCCCGAGGATCTCCCGGACACAGGAATCTAGGCATGGCAAACTATTGCGTTCCCCAAAAGGGCACGGCGGCTCTTCTCACCCTCTCCGCGCAGCAAGATTTTGTGAGCTCCGGCTCGCCTTACCGGGTTTCCGGCGCCCAGCGGGTGCTGCCCGCGTTGGCGCGCACGGTGCGCGGCTTCCGGGCCCAGGGTGCGCCACTGTTTCACGCACTGCGGCTCTACCGTCCCGATGGCTCCAACGTCGATGCCTGCCGCCGCCAGGCCGTCGAAGAAGGCCTGCGGGTGTTCATGCCCGGCACCATGGGAGCGGAATTGCTCGACGAGGTCGGTCCCGCCAACGCGCCGCGGCTCGACGCGTTCGAGCTGCTCGACGGCGGGTTTCAGGCGCTTGGGGAAGCGGAATGGGCTTTTTACCGGCCACGCTGGGGCGCGTTTCACGACACCGGGTTGGAGGCCCGCCTGAACGACCTCGGGGTCACCACCCTGGTGCTCTGCGGTTTCAACTTTACCACCGCCATGCGCGCGACGATTTACGAGGCCAGCGCGCGCGACCTGCGCATCGTCGTGGTCAGCGACGCGGTTGGCGGCGGCAGTGCGGCGGCGATCGAGGAACTGGCCCGGATCGGGGTCTACCTCATGCCCAGTTCCCTCTGCCTCGACTGGCTTGCCGACGGCACCTCGGTGGCGGCCTGAGGGGGGCGGCCTAAGGCCGCGGCCTGAGGCGAACGGTGGCCCGCGGGCGCCTGTTCCCGGCGCCAAATCCGCGCTATAAGGCGCCCGGGTGCAGGATAGCGGAGGCGAGAACGGGCGGCGCATGAGGATTCCCATCGCAGTGGCCCTGGGCGGTGCTCTCGGCGCATTGGCGCGCTATCTGATGGTCGGCCGAATCGAGCACTGGCTCGGCGCCGAATTCCCCTTCGGAACCTTGGCCGCCAACGTCCTGGGTTCGTTCCTGATGGGCGTGTTGATCGAGCTCATGGCGCTCGCGTGGTCGCCCTCGGAGGCGCTGCGCGCGCTGCTTACCGTGGGCCTGCTCGGCTCCTTCACCACCTTTTCCGCGCTCTCGGCCGAGACCCTGATGCTGTTCGAGTCCGGGGTGCCGGGTCAGGCCGCGCTCTATGCCGTCGCCTCGGTGGCGCTGTCGCTGATCGGCATCTACGGCGGCATGCGGCTGTTTCGGATCACCCGGCGATGACCGCGGTGCGCGCCGTCATTGTCGCGTCGGAGGAGGCGGAGCTGCGCCTCGACCGCTGGTTCCGCCAGCACTACCCCGACCTCGGCCACGGCCGCCTGGAGAAGCTGCTGCGCACCGGCCAGGTCCGGATCGACGGCAAACGCGCCAAGTCGGGGACCCGGCTCGCCG
>CAXMQD010000393.1:0-2576 GCA_964194965.1 uncultured Acidimicrobiia bacterium
AATCGCGCCGGCGCTGAATAGCGCTCGGCTTCGAAAAGCGTGCGTGCGCGAGTCCCCGTATCCGGACAAGCCCGGGACACGGGAACGAAAGCAAAAAAGGGGGACGAGATGGATACCGATGTTGGTGCACTCACAGTCGTGTTCACGGAGTTCTATTATTGGATCACCGTGGCCTTGATGTTTCTGATTCACGTCGGCTTCTGCATGTACGAGGTGGGCGCCAGCCGGCGCAAAAACCACATGCACACGCTGATGAAAAACTCGATGCTGATCCCGCTGGTTACCATCACCTGGTTCTTATTCGGCTGGTGGATCTATTGGGCCTTCGCCGGCGGCCCGGGCATCACCGGAGGCATCGGCCATCCGGGTGGGGATTTCGATTTTGCCGTGGCGTCCACACCTTGGGCCAAAACAATGGGTCCGAACCTAGGCGCGGACGGGCTTGGAGGCCGCATCACCGGCGTATTCTGGGCCGCCTTCCTGCTGTTCGCCTGGACCGCCGCCTCGATCGTTTCGGGCGCGGTGATCGAGCGTATCCGCTCCTTCGCGTTCTGGATGTTCGCGATCCTGATCGGCTCGGTCACCTGGTCGATCGACGCCGCCTGGGGCTGGAGCTACAACGGCTGGATGGTCCAAATACTCGGCTACCATGACGCCTATGCTTCGGGGGTCATTCATGCCATCGCCGGCGGCTGCGCGCTCGGCATCTTGGTCGTGCTCGGCCCGCGGCTCGGCAAGTTCCGCGACGACGGCACGCCGCGCGATATTCTGCCGCACAATCCCTGGCTGGTTTGCATCGGCCTGTTCCTGATCTACACCGGCTTCTGGGGCTTCTACGTGGCCTGTAACGTGCCGATCGCGACCACAGGCTACATCGACGGCCAGATCATCGGCGCCACCCAGACGGCGACCACGATCTACCTGACGCCGACCACTCTCAGCGCCATCACCGTCAATTTCCTGATGTCGCTGTCCGGCGGCATGCTGGTCGGATACATGGTCTCCAAGGGCGATGCCTTCTGGACCTATTCCGGCGGCCTGGCGGGGATCATCACCGCTTCGGCGGGCAACGACCTCTACCATCCGATCCAGGCCCTGATCATCGGCGGGATCGGCACCTACCTCATGTACAAACTGCACTACTGGGTCGAGCGGACTTTCAAGATCGACGACGCGGTCGGCGCGGTGGCGGTGCATGGCTATGCCGGATTCATCGGCGTGGTGATCGCCGGCTTCGTACTTTGGGGCCACCCGTCGTCGCCCTACGAGGGCTTCGCGGCGATAACGCCTTGGGGCCAGTTCGCCGGCGCAATCATCATGTTCTGGGTGCTGGGCTTTATTCCCGCCTGGGTGCTCGCCAAGATTCTGGCGAGCATGAACCTGCTGCGCATCCCGCGCGAGATCGAACTGCTCGGTTTAGACTTCGCCTCCGCCCGGGAACGCGAAGCCGCCCAGCACGACGTAATCGCCGCCAAGAAGGCGATGGTCTAAATCATCCGATAACACGAATTGGAGAATCATCATGTCAACAACTCCGATAGATACCTGGGCGGTGGACCTCGCGGATGTGACCTATATCTATCCCTGGGTCGGCAGCGAAGTCGCCATGGTCGTATTGGCCGTCGTTCTTTGGCTCGCCTGGCACGTCTGGCAGGTCAAGTTCGAAAACAAGACTTACGAGGAGGAGCTTGCGAAGTACGGTACCGACGAGCACCTCAAAAAAGGCGTCGAGGAACATTGACGGCGTAACACCGTCACCGTAGAGACTTGGGCACCGGGCTTACGACCCGATAGAGGTAGTACCGGCCCGTCACGTCCAGTCTCGTTTGTCTCAGAAACCCGGGCTTTTTTAGCACCCCGCCCGGGTTTCTATCTTGCCCTATACTACCCCGTTTCGCTGTGTCCGGTGCCAATTCGGGTGCCATTTTTTCGCCTACTCTTCCCCCGCCTCCGCGATCGCCTCGCGTCCCAGGTCGCTAAGCCAATAGAGCGGCACGCGGCGCTTGAGCACGTCGAGATAGCCACGTTTCGCCAGGGACCCGGCCAGTAGGCTGTTGTCGCCGGCAAGGATGACGCGCCAGTGCTCATCAAAGCGCGCGAGTTGCTCGATCTCCAGGGTGGTGAGGATTTCACTCATTGCTCTCGCATCGCCTACTCGTCCGGCGCCGCCGCAATGGCCTCCCGCCGCTCTTTGCTCAGCGGCTTCATGGCCAGCCGCGCGTGCCAGATCGCTACCTTGTCCATGGTCGCCGCAGCCTTGGTGAAGGCCTTGGTGGCGCTGTGGTCCGGCCCCAGCACCGTTGCAGCACCGGTCGCGACCAGCAGCAGCGTCTCACGCTATGGGTGCCACCGGGCTTCCTCTCGCTCGCGAGGGCTCAAGGCGTCGGGGGCGCTGGATGCGCGTCACAAAAAAGCCCCGGCCGAAGCCGGGGCAGATGCGACACATAATATGGGAAGGAAACCATTGAATAATAAATCCTACCACACATCATGTATTAATCAATATTAATATTTGAAGCATCCACCATAATTATTAACCATGTTTGTTAATGTTTTTGTCTATTCAGGAACCCACC
>CAXMQD010000394.1:0-5312 GCA_964194965.1 uncultured Acidimicrobiia bacterium
CCCTCGGGCGGCCGCGGCGGCTGGAAGGAGCGCCTCGGCCTCGGCCGCCGAATTGCCGAGCCGCCTCAGGGCCTCTACCTGTTCGGCCCGGTCGGCACCGGCAAGTCCCTGCTCATGGACATCTTCTTCGAGGCCTCCCAGGTCGCGGCCAAGCGCCGGGTCCATTTTCACGGCTTCATGCTTGAGGTGCACGACCGCCTGCACGCCTGGCGCCAGGCCAGCAAGGGCGCGGAGGACGATCCGCTGCCGCGCCTGGCCGCGCAACTCGCCAGCGAGGCCTGGCTGCTGTGCTTCGACGAGTTCCACGTGGTCAATATCGCCGACGCCATGATCCTCGGACGCTTGTTCGAGGCGCTGTTCGACGCCGGCGTGGTGGTGGTCGCGACCTCGAACTTCGCGCCCGACCGGCTCTACGAAAACGGCCTGCAGCGTGACAACTTCGTGCCTTTCATCGCGGTGCTCCAGGCGCGCCTGGACCTGCTCGAACTGGACAGCGGCCTCGATTACCGCCTGCGCCGCTTGCAGACCCTCGAGGTCTACCACTGCCCGCTCGACACCGCCGCCGAGCGCGCCCTGGACGCGGCCTTCGCGGAGTTGACCGCGGGCGCGCTGGCCCGGCCGGTCATGCTCGACTATAAGGGCCGGGGCCTGGTGGTGCCGATTGCCGCGCGCGGGGTCGCCCGTTTCTCCTTCGCCGAGCTCTGCGAAGCACCCTTGGGCGCGGTCGACTATCTGGAGCTGGTGCGCCGCTTCCACACCCTGGTGCTCGACGGGGTGCCGATGATCGGCCCGGAGCAACGCAACGAGGCGCGCCGTTTCATGACGCTGGTGGACACACTCTACGAACACCGGGTCAATCTGGTGCTCTCGGCCGAATGCCCGCCCGACGCACTCTATCCGGAAGGCCCGGCGGCGGAAGAATTCCGCCGCACCGCCTCGCGCCTCGCCGAGATGCAATCGAAAGACTACATCACCACCCCGCACGCGGTGTGAGACAGGCGTTCGCCTCCCTTGCCCGTCCGTTCAAATGGGAGTAGGTAACCCGCGCCCGCCCCGCGGCTCGCCCCACAGGGACGGAATCGACAGGCATTTCAAGGAAATATCGACATGGCTCGCAAGAAGATCGCGCTTATCGGCGCCGGCCAGATCGGCGGCACGCTGGCCCTGCTCGCTGGCCTCAAGGAACTCGGCGACATCGTGCTTTTCGACATCGTCGACGGCATGCCCCAAGGCAAGGCGCTGGACCTCGCCCAGGCCTCGCCGATCGAGGGCTACGACGCCAAGCTCGTGGGCGCCAGCAAATACAGCGCGATCAAGGGCGCCGACGTGGTCATCGTCACCGCCGGCATTCCGCGCCGCCCGGGCATGAGCCGCGACGATCTGTTGGACACCAACTCCAAAGTCATGGCCGCGGTCGGCGCCGGCATCAAGCGCTACGCGCCCAAGGCCTTCGTGATCTGCATCACCAACCCGCTCGACGCCATGGTCTGGGTGCTGCAACGCGAGAGCGGGGTGCCGACCCACATGATCGTCGGCATGGCCGGCGTGCTCGATTCGGCGCGATTCCGCTACTTCCTGGCCGAGGAGTTGAACGTCTCGGTCGAGGACGTGAGCGCCTTCGTGCTCGGCGGTCATGGCGATACCATGGTGCCCATGCCGCGTTATTCGACCGTCGCCGGCATCCCGGTACCGGACCTGATCAAGATGGGCTGGATCACCAAAACCCGGCTCGACCAGCTGGTGGATCGCACGCGCAATGGCGGTGCCGAGATCGTCGGGCTGATGAAGACCGGCTCGGCCTTCTACGCGCCCGCCGCCTCGGCCATCGCCATGGCCGATTCCTATCTCAAGGACAAGAAGCGGGTGCTGCCCTGCGCCGCCCATCTGAACGGCGAATATGGCGTCAGAAACATGTTCGTCGGCGTGCCGGCGGTGATCGGCGCGGGCGGTATCGAGCGCGTGGTCGAGCTGCAGCTCAGCAAGCGGGAGGCCAGGATGTTGGCCAAGTCCGTGGCCGCCGTGCGGGGCTTGGTGGATATTTGCAAGAAACTCAAGCGTAAGTCGGCGAAAAAGGCCCGCGCATAGGGTGTTAAACCCCGGTTCCGCGTCCGGTTGCGCCGCTGATTCAAGGTGCTAGAGTAACCGCCGACCCGGAGGCAAGAATCGCAAAGTTCGCGCGGAGACCGCCGGCGGGGCATACTCAACCGAATTCACGGCAATAGATTACGCATGAACATTCACGAATATCAGGCCAAGGGCCTGCTGGCGAAGTTCGGGGTCGCCACCCCGCGCGGTGCGGTGGCTTTCACTCCGGAGGAGGCCGAGCACGCCGCGCGCGACCTGGGCGGACCGATCTGGGTGGTCAAATCCCAGATCCATGCCGGCGGCCGTGGCGCCGGGCATTTCAAGGACGATCCCGAGGGCGCCGGCGGCGTGCGCCTGTGCAGGTCCCTCGACGAAGTCAAAACCAACGCCCGCAAGATGCTCGGCCATGTGCTGGTCACCAAGCAGACCGGCGCGGGCGGCAAGGAGGTCAAGCGCCTTTACATCGAGGACGGCTGCGACATCGCGCGCGAGCTCTACCTCGGCATGCTGATCGACCGCGTGACCAGCCGGATCACCATCATGGCCTCGAGCGAGGGCGGCATGGACATCGAGGAAGTCGCCGCCGCCACGCCGGAGAAAATTCTCAAGGTGGCGATCGACCCGGCGACCGGCGTCATGCCCTACCACGGCCGCGAGATCGCCTTCGGCCTCGGCCTCGAAGGCAAGCAGGTCGGCGCCTGCGTCAAATTCATCACCGCCATGTACCGGGCCTTCACCGAGCTCGACGCCAGCGTCGTCGAAATCAACCCGCTGGTGGTGACCGGCGGCGGCCAGGTGATCGCGCTCGACGCCAAGATGAATTTCGACGACAACGCGCTGTTCCGCCACAAGGACGTGGCCGAGCTGCGCGACGAGGACGAGGAAGACGCCATGGAGCTCGAGGCCACGCGCCACGAGCTCAACTACATCAAGCTCGACGGATCGATCGGCTGCATGGTCAACGGCGCCGGGCTGGCCATGGCGACCATGGACATCATCAAGCTGTGCGGCGGCGCGCCGGCCAACTTTCTCGACGTCGGCGGGGGCGCCACCAAGGAGCGGGTCACCGCGGCGTTCAAGATCATCCTCTCGGACCCCAACGTGCAAGGCATCCTGGTCAACATTTTCGGCGGTATCATGCGGTGCGACGTGATCGCCGAAGGCGTGGTCGCGGCCGCGCGCGAGGTGTCGCTCCACGTACCGCTGGTGGTGCGCCTGGAAGGCACCAACGTGGATTTGGGCAAGAACATTCTGGCGGATTCGGGCCTGCCGATCGTCTCGGCGGACGACCTTGGCGACGCCGCGGAAAAAGTCGTCAAAGCGGTCGAGGAGGCGGTGTAAATGGCGGTCCTGATCGACAAGGACACGAAAGTCATCTGCCAGGGCTTCACCGGCGCCCAGGGCACGTTCCATTCCGAACAGGCGATCGCTTACGGCACCCGCATGGTGGGCGGCGTCACGCCCGGCAAGGGCGGCACCAGCCACCTCGATCTGCCGGTGTTCGACACCGTGGCCGAGGCGGTATCGGCAACCGGCGCCGGAACCTCGGCGATTTACGTGCCGCCACCCTTCGCCGCCGACGCCATTCTGGAGGCGGTCGACGCCGGCATCGAGTTGGTGGTCTGCATCACCGAGGGCATCCCGGTGCTCGACATGCTCCGGGTCAAGCGGGTGCTGGCCGATTCGGACAGCCGCCTGGTCGGCCCCAACTGTCCCGGCGTGATCACGCCGGGCGAGTGCAAAATCGGCATCATGCCCGGCCACATACACCGGCGCGGAAAGATCGGCATCGTTTCGCGCTCCGGCACCTTGACCTATGAGGCGGTGGCCCAAACCACCGCGGCGGGCCTCGGTCAATCGACCTGCATCGGCATCGGCGGCGATCCGATCAACGGCACCAACTTTATCGACTGCCTGGAGCTGTTCCTGGCCGATCCCGAGACCGAGGGCATGATCATGATCGGCGAAATCGGCGGCAGCGCCGAGGAAGAGGCCGCCGAGTTCTACAAAGCCTCGGGCACGACCAAGCCCTTGGCGGGTTTTATCGCCGGGCGCACCGCGCCGCCGGGCCGCCGCATGGGCCATGCCGGCGCCATCATCGCCGGCGGCAAGGGCGGCGCGGACGACAAGATCGAGGCACTCAAGTCGGCCGGCATCACGGTCGCGGAGTCACCCGCCGGACTCGGCGGCGCCATGGTTCGAGCCATGGGCGGCTGAGTCTGGCACATTACGGAGGACGGCCCGGATAGCGGCCGGGCCGCAGGCATCGGATGTCAAACCAAGAGCTAGAGCGGAACTCCTTCCTGTATGGCCCCAACGGGTCATTCATCGCCGATCTTTACGGCCGTTTTCTCGACGACCCCGGCTCGGTCGACCCGAGCTGGCAGGGTTTCTTTCGGGAACTCGACGAGGACGCGCGCGCGGTGGTTCAGTCGCTGCGCGGTGCCAGTTGGGCCCCCAAGCCCCGGCTCGAGGACGGCAACGGCGCCATGAGGGGCGCCATGGGGGCCGCCATGGGGACCGCCGCCGAGGAGACCGCCGACTCCGTGGCCGCGGTCGCCGAGGGCGTCACCGCCGGCAGCGATATCACCCCGAAGGACGTCCGTGCCGCGACCATAGACTCGATCAGGGCATTGATGCTGATCCGCGCGTTCCGGGTACGCGGCCATCTGGAGGCCGACCTCGATCCGCTGCGGGTCAACGAGATCGAACCCCATCCCGAACTCGATCCACGCAGCTACGGTTTCACCGAAGAAGATTTCGACCGGCCGATCTTCATCAACTATGTACTCGGCCTCGAAACCGCGACTCTGAACGACATCGTCAAGGCGGTGCGCAAGACCTACTGCGGCAAAATCGGGATCGAGTTCATGCACATTCAGGACCCGGCCCAAAAGGCCTGGATTCAGGAACGCATCGAATCGATCCACAACATCACCGAATTCAGCGAGGCGGGCAAACGCGCGATCCTCGAACGCCTGACCGCGGCCGAGACCTTCGAGCGTTTCCTCGACAAGAAGTACACCGGCACCAAGCGTTTCGGCCTCGATGGCGGCGAATCCGCGATCCCGGCGCTCGAACAGATTCTCAAGCGCGGCGGCCAGCTTGGCCTCGAGGAGGTGGTGATCGGCATGCCGCACCGCGGCCGGCTCAACGTGCTCGCCAACTTCATGGGCAAGTCGTTCTCCGCGATCTTCTCCGAGTTTCAGGGCGGCGCCGCCCACCCC
>CAXMQD010000395.1:0-2356 GCA_964194965.1 uncultured Acidimicrobiia bacterium
GCGCCGCGCTCGAAAGTGACGTAGGACCAAAGCCATTGCGTTGCCACTATCAGCCGATTGCGGAGGCTGATCAGGAAGTAAATGTGGGCGATCCCCCAGATCCACCAGGCAATCCACCCCGTTAGCCGCAGGCCTCCGAACTCGATGATCGCCTCCCGCCGGCCGATCGTGGCGAGCTTGCCCCGCTCCCGATACCGGAAGGGCGGCGCGTCGGTCTTGCCGGCCAGGCGCGCCTTGATCACCTCGGGTACGTAGACGCCTTGTTGCTTCGCGACCGGAGCCAGTCCGGGGAGCGGTTCACCGTTCGCATCAAGCGCGAGGGCGGTATCGCCGATCACGAAGACGTCGTCGGATCCTGGCGGCGTCAGTCGTGCGCCGACCTTCACCCGTCCCGCGCGGTCCGCCTCGACCCCCAGCCACGCGGCCGCCGGCGACCCGGCGACCCCAGCCGCCCAGATCACCGTGCCCGCGGCGAGGCGCTCCTGACCCAGCATTACGCCGGCCGCGTCGCAACCTGTGATCGCACGCCCAAGCCACACCTCGACGCCCAAGCTCCGCAGTGCACGCCCGGCATACCGCGACAAGTATTCGGGGAAGGTCGGGAGCAGCCTTGGCCCGGCCTCGATCAGCAGCACGCGCGTGTGCTTGGGATCGATGGCCCGGAAGTCGGCCGCCAGCGCCTTGCGGGCCAGCTCCGCGATCGCGCCGGCCATCTCCACGCCGGTCGGGCCACCGCCGACGATCACAATGGTGAGGAGCCGCTGGCGCTCATTGGGATCGTTCTCCATCTCGGCCCGCTCGAACGCGATGAGCAGGCGGCGCCGAATCTCTATGGCATCGTCGATGGACTTGAGGCCGGGTGCATGCAGGGCCCAGCCGTCTTTGCCGAAGTAGGCATGGGTCGCGCCGGTCGCGAGCACCAGAAAGTCATAAGGAATTTCCCGGTCGCCCATAGTCACAACGTGCCGCTCGCGATCGACGCCGGTGACCTCGCCGAGCAGCACCCGGATGTTGTGCTGGCGCCGGACCAGACTCCGAATCGGCCAAGCGATCTCCGCCGGGGATAGACCCGCGGTGGCTACTTGGTAGAGCAGCGGCTGAAAGAGGTGGTGGTTCTCGCGATCGATCAGGGTGACGTCGACGGCTGCCTTGGCGAGACTTTTTGCGGCGGTCAGACCGCCGAACCCGGCGCCAACAATGACCACGTGCGGCCGGCCGCCCTTGCTGCCGTGCGACGCGAGCCTCAACCGAGTCCAATCCGACGCCTGATCCGAGTGACGACCCATGCCTCTTTACCCGTTCTTGCCAGTGGTTGCCGTTGCGGCCCAGAACGCGATCGCGGCGTTGAACTCCCGCTCATGGTAGGCCCACGCCTCGGGTCGTGCCTCATCGCCGGCAAAGCGTCCGAGCCGCCGAGCGCGATCAAAGAACCCTGGGGCCGGGAGGCCGCCCCGCGCCTTGCTGATGGCCATGGCCGCGATGAACGGGCGGTGGGCTGCCGCATCCTCCGCCATGAGACGCGCCAACGCCTCGGTCACCTGATGAATGGTATGCGGGGGCGTTAGCCCCAGTGCCTTTGCAAGCTCTTGATAGGTGGTCGGAACCCGCCGCTCGGCGATCTTTGGAAGGTGCTTCCGAAGCCGTGAAGCGATCGTCTGAAGGCGGTTCCCATCGGTGTTCGTCGTTACGGCGCGGTCCTCTGCTATGAATGTCATGACGCCTTCCTCACAAGCTTGAACAGAGTCACTGGATCGTTGTTTGTTGGTGCGGTGCGCGGCTCAGGCTCCCCCCTGCGCTCAAGGCGTGGCGAGCGTCGGTAAGGATGCGCTCGGCCATCGCCGCGAACCCGTTTGAGCGCTGGCGGGTGAGATGCTCGGCCAACCCGAGGCGTCGAAAAACGTCTTGGGCGTCGATCCGTAGGATCTCATCCGCGCGCTGCCCCGAATAGATCGCAAAGAGGATGGCAATGAGCCCCCGCACGATATGGGCGTCACTGTCGCCATTGAAACGGAGGCGAGGCGCAGTCCCCGCGGCGACGTGATCGACTTCGGTCGCGAGCCAGACCTGACTTGCGCAGCCTCGCACCTTGTTTGTTTCCGTTCGCGCCCATTCTGGCAGAGGAGGTAAGCCACGCCCGAGTTCGATGACAAAACGATAGCGGTCCTCCCAGTCATCCAGGAGTTCGAAATCCGAGAGGATGTTCTCGAGCGTCATCCTATTGCCGTTGGTGCGAGTGTCGGCCACGCGAGCGCGCCCGTGACGCATCGGCTTCAGACCGAGAAGCTCGTGCCGCAGCCGCAAGCGGCGGTCGCGTTCGGATTCTTGATCTTGAACGACGCGCTGATCAGGTCGTCGA
>CAXMQD010000396.1:0-3062 GCA_964194965.1 uncultured Acidimicrobiia bacterium
GCTGCTCAACGACGCGGGAACCGGCATGCCGGTGGCGATCCTCGACGCGCGTTGGATTACCGGGGTGCGCACCGCCGCGATCACCGCGGTCGCGGCCCGGCGCCTGGCCCGACCGGAAAGTGCGCGCATCGGCTTCGTCGCTTGCGGAATTCAGGCGCGCGCGCACCTGGCCGCGCTCAAGCTCCATTTCCCGCTCGCCACGCTCCGCGCCTACAGCCGCCGCCTGAGCACGGCCCAGGCCTTCGCGCAAGAAGCCGGCGCCGAAGGTTTGGCGGCGGCGGCGGTCGAAGACCCGCGCGACGCGGTGGCCGGCATGGACATCGTGATCACGAGCACCCCGGCGGTGCCGCCGACGCCGCCGTTCCTGGACGCGGCCTGGCTCGCGCCGGGGAGCTTCACCGGCATGATCGACCTCGGCCTGTCGTGGATTTCCAAGAGCCTGCCGGCGCTCGACCTGGTGGTCACGGACGATATCGCCCAGGCCGCCACCGAGCGCCTCGCCTACCCGGAGCCTTACCACGGCGAGGTCGCTGGCTTGGTAGTAGGAAGCTTGCCGGGCCGCGAGAACGCCGCGCAACGCAATGCCCTGGTGTTCGCGGGCCTGGGCCTGGCCGACGTCGCCGTCGCCGCGGCAGTCTACGAGCGGGCGAAAGAGGCGGGCATCGGCCGGGTGCTGCCGGTCTGAGCGATAACGCGCTCTAGCTAGCCGGTCGGTGCCGTGCCGGCGAGCAGGATGCGCTGATGGATGCGGCGCTGGCCGACCGGGAAATCCATGTTGACCGAATGGATCAGGCAGCGGTTGTCCCAGATCAACATATCCCCGACACGCCAAGTATGATGATACTGATACTTCGGTTGGACCGTATGTTTGTCGATCCGGTCGAGCAGAGAATCGCTTTCCGCCGCCGGCATGGCCACCACGCGATCGGTCCTGTTGGCGTTGAAGTAGATCGCCATTTCGCCGGTGTCTTCGTGTCTGCGGACCAAGGGATGCACCGCGTCCTGGAGTTCGGCTTCCTCCTCCGTGGTGAGTGGGATCGGCCGGGCCTCGGCACGCGTCGTGTCGTAGCGATGCAAGGCGCGTAGACCCTGTAGGCGCCCTTTCTCCGCGTCGGGAAGGTCCCGGTACGCGGTCTTCATATTGGCGAACCGGGTTTGGCCGCCGCTATCGGGAATCGCCAAAGCCTGGAGCATGGTCGCCTTGGCGGGTACCGGAAAGTACGAATCGTCGGTATGCCAGCCCGACAGCCGGACCAGCCGCATGTCGTCCGGCTTGTCGGCCGCCGATTGGTAGGTGGTTTCGAGCTGGGATACCTCCGGCGCGTCCGCCTGTCGCTCGTTGGCGATAAGCTGAACCTGCGGCGTGCCGAAGTGCCGGGCCAGCCGCGCGAACGCGGGCGGAGGCAGCGGCTCGGAACGCAAACACAAGAGATGATATTCGAGAAACGCGTCTTGGAGCGCGGTCACGGCGCACTCGTCCAAAGGCCGGGACCAGTCCGGACCGGAGATTTCGGCCCCCAGCGCGGGACTCAGCGGCTCGATGTTAAGTGTCATGGCGCCACGTTACCGATCGGGCGCTGGTACGGCGAGGGTCGATATCACTCCAGTTCCTTGGTCTTCTGGAACTCGATTTTTTCGTTGTTCTTGATTCGGTAATCCAGCTCCCAGGGGCTGGCGGCCAGGAACACCGGCTGCTCGTCGCGGTCGCGCAACACGCTGCTCTCGTGCGCCTTGATGAAGGCCTGAAGGTCTTTATCGTCCGCCGCGCGCAGCCACCGCGCCGCGAAATAGGGCGCGGGCTCGAACTCGATCTCGATGCGGTACTCTTGCTTGGCGCGCGCGGCGAGCACGTCGAGCTGCAGGACCCCGATCGCACCGACGATCCACTGCGCGCCGAGCGACGGCCGGAACACCTGGATCAGGCCTTCCTCGGCCATGTCTTCGAGCACCCGGCGCAGTTGTTTGATGCGTGTGGTATCGCCGAGGCGCACGCGGCGCAGAATCTCCGGCGCGAAGGCGGGCAGGCCGGTGAATCGCAGGGTCTCGCCCTCGGTAAAGGTGTCGCCGACCCGGATCGTGCCGTGGTTGGGGATGCCGACGATGTCGCCGGGGCTGGCGTCGGTGGCGAGCTCACGGTCCTGGGCCAGGAAGATGACCGGACTGTGGATCATGACGTCCTTGCCGGTGCGCACCTGGCGAAGCTTCATGCCGCGCCGGAACTGGCCCGAGCAGAGCCGCAGGAAGGCGACCCGGTCGCGGTGGTTCTTGTCCATGTTGGCCTGGACCTTGAACACGAAGCCGGTCACCGCGGGCTCGTCCGGATCGATGGTGCGCGGTTCGGCGGGGCTCGGACGCGGGTCCGGCGCGTGGCGCGCGACCAGGTCGAGCAGGAACTCGACGCCGTAGCCTTTTAGCGCGCTGCCGAACACCACCGGCGTCTGGTAGCCCTCGTGAAAGGCCTGTTTGTCGAACTTCGCATAGCCGGCACGGGCCAGGTCGGCCTCCTCCCGCGCCGCCGCCAGGGTGTCGGGATTGACCCGGGCGTCGAGTTCGGGGTCGTCGAGGCCACTGCAGGGGACCGCCGTGTCGAACGCTCCTCCTGCGCCCTTGGATGAGGTCAGGAAGTTATCACCTTGAAAGTCATAGCAGCCGGCGAACACCGAGCCCATGCCGACCGGCCAGACCAGCGGCGCGATGTCGAGCTGCAGCAGGTCGTGGATCTCGTCCAACAGCTCGAAGGGATCGCGGCCCTCGCGGTCGACCTTGTTCACCAGGGTCATGATCGGGATGTCGCGCAGCCGGCAGATCTCGAACAGCTTGCGGGTCTGGCTCTCGATGCCCTTGGCCGCGTCGATCACCATGATCGCCGAATCGACCGCGGTCAGGGTGCGGTAGGTGTCCTCGCTGAAATCCTCGTGGCCCGGGGTGTCGAGCAGATTGAACACCAGCCCGGCGTGCTCGAAGGTCATGACCGAGCTGGTCACCGAGATGCCGCGGTCTTGCTCGATCTTCATCCAGTCCGAGCGCGCCCGGCGCCGGTCGCCGCGCGCCTTGACGTCGCC
>CAXMQD010000397.1:0-1547 GCA_964194965.1 uncultured Acidimicrobiia bacterium
CGCGGCGATCCGGATCGACGGCAACCGGGTCGCCGAAGTCGGTGAAGCGAAAAGCGTTCTCGACGCGCATCCCGGCGTCACGGTGTTGGATTTGCCGAACACCCTTGTCATGCCGGGTTTGGTGAACGCGCACCAGCACGGCCGCGGTTTGAGCGATCTGCAATAAGGCGCTCGTGACGATCTTCTAGAACTCGTTATCGCGGCGCGTATTTCCTGCGGCCCGCAGGACTGCGAACCGCTTGTGAGCTTGGTCTGCGCCGAAATGCTGCGCAACGGTATTACCTGCACGGTCCAGGCCAACGTCGCGTTCGGCGGCGATTATGAAGCGGAAATCAGGGCGATGCTGCACGCATACGACAAGGCCGGCATTCGGGCCAGCGTATGCGTGGGGGCTCAGGATCAAGGCCAAATCGTATATCCCCAGGAGGATGAATCGGCCGTCCTTGCCAGCCTGCCGGACGAATCGCAGCGGCTGCTGTCTGCACGCAAGCGGCGGTCTTATGCCGGCGACGGGCCCCAAACTGTGGCGCTTATGGACCGGTTGCTCGCCGACTATGGCAGCCACCCGCGGATAAGGCTGTTATACGGCCCCGCCGGGCCACAGTGGCTCTCCGACGAATTTTTCAAGTGCCTGGTCGACGCCGCCAGCAACCAGGGCGTCGCGTTTCATCTGCATTGTCTCGAAACCCGCGCCCAGCGGGCCGCCCTGGACCGCATGTATCCGGAGGGTGTGCTCGCTCATCTCGACGGTCTTGGGGTGTTGTCGCCGCGCACGTCGCTTGCCCACTGCGTATTTCTGTCGCCCGAGGATATGGATATTGCGGCGAAACGGGAAATTACCATCGTCCATAATCCGGGATCGAACCTGCGTCTGCACAATGGGGCTGCTCCCGTCGCCCGGCTCAACGAAAGGGGTGTTCGCGTCGCTATCGGGACGGATAACCGCGCCCTCGAACACGGCGAAGACCTGTTGAAGGAAATCAGGCTGGCTCAGGGACTTGCCCGGTCGCAGGAATGGGACGGTCCACCACCACTGGGGCTGTCCGATCTCCTCAAGATGGCGACGGTGAACGGGGCTCGGGCGGCAACGGTGGCGGACGAGGTCGGGACGCTCCAGACCGGGATGAAAGCGGATCTCATCGCCATTTCATTGGACCGCGCGGTCGGCGCTTACTTGGACGATGACGTGCCGATCCTGGAGGCCGTGATGGCACGCGCAGAGGGACGCGATGTCCGATTGACCATGGTTGAGGGCCGTGTCCTTTTCAAGGACGATAGGTTGTTGTCGATCGACGAGGCAGGGGTGCGCACGCGCGCCCGAAAAACCGCCAAAGAGGCGCGCAAAAAAATTGGCCCGCGCGATCGATACCTGGCGAGGGTCCTGTGCGACTGTCTGAGGGATCATTACGGGAAACTGACCGCATGAAGAAACTGGTTGATAAATCCGCCATCGTGACCGGCGCCGGCGGCGGCATTGGGGGCGCGATCAGCAGACTCCTGGCCGAAGAAGGCGCACGCGTGGCATGCGTCGATGTGGACGCCGCCGC
>CAXMQD010000398.1:0-4492 GCA_964194965.1 uncultured Acidimicrobiia bacterium
ACAAGGTCTCGGCATCGCCTTGACGCTCCAGGGCGTTCTGGACAGAGGCGTGGAAAATCTTCAGCAGGCGGTCGCGCGGGACCCGGGATTGTGGCGCGCCTGGAACGCGCTTGGCTATTACCACGACTCGAACCGTGACTGGCCCGCCGCGGCGGACAGCTATGGCAAGGCCCTCGAAGGCAATCCGGATTCGATCTTGATCTATAACAACCGCGGCTTCTCGATGCTCATGCAGCGGCGTCTCGAGGAGGCGGTCGCGGACTTCAACCGCGTTCTTCAAATGGATCCGGATTTCGAGGTCGCGCGAGAAAACCTGCGCCTCGCCCTGGCCTGGCAGGGCAAATACATTCACGCGATGGCGGGCGCCCCCGAGGCGGATATGGCGCGCATTCTGAACAACGTCGGCTTCATTGCCTTGATGCGGGGTGACTACGGAAACGCCGAGGCCTACCTGTTGCGCGCCATGGAGGCCGATCCCCGTTACAACGCTACCGCTGCTCGTAACCTGACCTACCTGAAGCAGGTTCGAGAGTTGGCCGAGGCCGAGTCCGAGCCAACCGCAAACTAGTCCCACGGACTTTTTGCATAATCGGAATTCTCGACAATCTTATTTCGAAGGAAGGCGGGAATGGACCAGTCCTACCTGACGATCTTCTACATCGCGTCCGGCCTCTACGTGCTGTTGCTTTCCATCGCCGGCGCGTTAGATACCTGGAAATACATTATCCCGAATGCGATCACGGTCGCATTGGTGGCGCTGTTCGTCGTTACCACGCTGCTTCTGCCGTTAGATATGGGTTGGCGTGACTGGCTGTCCCATTTTGGGGCGGCAGGAGCCGTACTGGTCGGCGGTGCGGTCTTGTTTGCGTTCAAAAAGATGGGCGGCGGCGACGTCAAGCTGATCACCGCGGTCGCGTTCTGGGCCGGGTTCGAATACGTCGGTGAACTGATCCTCTATATCACGCTCGCCGGTGGGGTCTTGGCCATCGCGCTGATTATCATCCGCCGGGTGCTTTTTGGGGTGATGACCGCGGGTGCCGCGTTATCGAAGATCAAGTTACCACGCATTCTACTCACCGGCGAGCCCGTGCCCTATGGCTTGGCGATCGCACCGAGCGCGATTTTTATCGGAACCAAGCTGCCGCAACTAGGCGTCGATCTTTGGTTCTAGTCGAAATTTAGGGCACCTTCGACCGCCGCCAAACCCACATCGAACCCCGCCAGCGGCGGTCCCGGAATCGCCAGCAAGAGGCCCATAACCAATGCCAGACACCGACTGGCGGCCCAGCTGCGCTGATGGCTGTGCGAATGGGTATGCGGCCATCCACCGCGCCGCGCCGATTCGGTCGGTCGGTTCGTTGGATTCGGGGTCAAGACACCGATGCCCCCTGGGTAGGTATTCTAAAATCGTCTTATTTATCAAAGGTTTACACAATATAACCGCTTCAAGAGATGAACCTCCAAAAGCCCCCCCCCCGGAAATAAATGATCCGTTCGAGAAACGGCGCGGAGTGGCTGCCGGTTCATGGTTTCCAGACGCGGTAAAATCTCGAAATGATCACACAAGAGGCGAAAAATAGGGTATAATTTGCGGGCATGGAAACCAGTGATGATGTGATGTCGAATTTGACCGAATTAGCGCCGAGGCGGATACCGGAGTGGCTTAGCCTGCCCGATATTTCGAAGGCCTGGAACCAGGAAACCGGGGAAGACGCGGCCACCTTCGAGGCGGCCTTCCGGGCCTGGTTCAAGGATTATCTCGTGCGCAACGCCTATGGCGAGTCGGGCGGTGAGGGCGAGGGTGCCCGCGTCTCCGCGCGGCTCCTAGAAGGCCGTCAGATCTGGCGCGAGATTTTCGAGACATTCTGTGAAGACCGGGGCCTGGCAAAACCACGGTTCTGGTTTCCCGGCGGCGATCGGGCGGCCGCCGAGCCACGCGACGCGGTTTCCGAGCCGGTACCGGTCGCTGATGCCGAGACCGGTGAACCCGTCGGCGAGGCGGCGACGCCGGTGAACCGGGACGAAGGCGCGCTGTTCCGGCGGCGCGCGCGCGAAGGCGGCGGATCTTTCACTTGGATTGCGGCCGGGCTAGTGATCGCCGTGGTCGCCGGGCTGATCGCGCTGGGGCTCCAAGATTTCAAGGCGCCGGTAGCCGATGCGGACATCATGAACGGGCCGGCCGCGGAGTTGGAAACAGCGATGACGGCTCCGACATCCGTGGATCCCGCTCTGGCGTATCCGCTGCCAGTGGAAACAGCCCCAGTGGAAACAGCCCCAGTGGAAGCAGCCCCAACGCAAACGGCCCCAGGGCAAACGGCCGCCGCCGTGACCGCGAATGCCGAGTCCGTTGCGAACGATCCGCCGCTTGCGGCCGACACCGGCCCGGTCGCGACGCCGGCGTCTGAAGCGCCAGCCGCCGGCCAGGTTGTATCGGGACAACCGGCCGACCAGGGCCTAGTGCTCTTGATTCAACGCGAACTCCAGGTGGCCGGTTACGATCCGGGACCGCATGATGGCACGTCGGGCCCCAAGTTTTCGGCCGCGGTCACGGCCTATCAGCGCGCCAACAGAATGCGTGTGGACGGCCATGCCAGCAGCGAATTGCTGTCGCGCCTGGCGCGGGACAACCTCGGTGCGGGCCGCACGGCGCCGCCCGCTTCGAAGGCCGCGCCGGCATCTGGTCTGGCGGTCACGCCATCTGCCGAGATCGGGCCAGACGCCGCGCGCGGCCGGACCGCGGGACTCGAGTCCGGTGCGACACTGCAATATCCTGCCCCGGTCCGGGCTCCGGCGCCCACGGGCCGGGAGCTGGTGCGGGCGATCCAGGAGCGCCTGTCGGATCGCGGTTACTACGAGGGACCGCTCGACGGCAACCTCGGCTCCAAGACCCGCCAAGCGATCCAAGTCTATCAACGCGCGCAGCGCGGCCAGACCACCGGCCGGCCAACACGCACGCTCTATGAGGAACTCCAGGACCACGCCCTCGAAGCCCAGGGTCTGAGTCTTTTCCGGAAGGGCTCTTACGACGCGGCGATTGCGACCTATTCCCAAATTATCCAGCGTAATCCGAAAAGCGCCGACGCCTACTTCAATCGCGGCCTCGCCCATAAGAACCTCGGCCGGACCGACCAGGCCCTATCCAACTACGGGACAGCGCTCGCGCTCGATCCCGCGCATCGCAAGGCCTATCTCAACCGCGCCAATATCCTCTACGACCAGGGCCTATACGTCGCCGCGGTCCGCGACTACTTCAAGGTATTGAGACTGCTTCTGAGTTTCAGCTGAACGGTCGGTCACGCCGGAAATTGCCACACCGTGTCGTCTTACTTCGGCGGCGCGGGCCGGCAGGTAATCGGATAGCTCGGGTCGGAAAAACCCGGCGTCGAGGGGTGGCCCATCGGCACCAGAGAGTCGATGAAATCCTCGTCTTCCGGTATCAGCCCATGGTCGAGCCCAGCCAGATATTCCTCCCACTGCGCCTCGGTGCGCGGTCCCGCGAGCACCGCGTTCACCAGCGGATTGGCCAGCACCCAGTTGAGCGCGAACTGCCCTGCGGTCATGCCGCGCGCCTCGGCCCGGGCCTTGATTTTTTGGGCGTAGACGAGGGAATTCTCGCGGAACTCGGTCTCCATCATGCGGTGGTCGGCGGCACCGGCGCGGGTCCCTTGTTCAGGAGCCGCGCCGGGTTGGTACTTGCCGGTCAACACACCGCGCGCTAGCGGACTGTAAGGCACCACGCCGATGCCGTAGTGGGCGCAGACCGGCAATACCTCGACCTCGGGCATGCGGTTCATGGCGTTGTAATAGGGCTGGGACACCACCGGCCGGTCGACGCCGAGTTCGTCGCAGAGGCGCACGATCTCGGCATGTTCCCAGCCGCGGAAATTGCTGAGCCCGAAGTGGAGCGTTTTACCCGCGGCGATAATGTCGCCGATGGCGCGAATGGTCTCTTCCAGCGGCGTGTCGTGGTCCGGTTTGTGCAGGTAATAGATGTCGAGGTAGTCGGTGCCTAGACGGCCCAGGCTGTCGTCGATCGCGCGCAGCAGCCATTTGCGGCTCAAGCCGGTCTGGAGCGGGTCATCGCCCATGGCATTGCCGGCCTTGGTGGCGAGGACCCAGCGGTCCCGGTCCTCGGCGATGGCGCGGCCGGTGATCTCCTCCGAGGCGCCTTTGGCATAGGCATCGGCGGTGTCGATGAAGTTGATTCCGGCATCGCGGGCGCGGGCCACGATGCGCTTGGCCGTGGCCTCGTCGCTGCGGTATCCGAACATCATGGTGCCCAGGCAGATAGGCGACACGCGCAGGCCGCTTTGGCCAAGGTTGCGGAGGTTCATGATCGTGGTCCTTGTCCAGTCTGTGCCTATGGAGCGCCGTTGTCCCGGCGGCTCAGAGAGAGGAACGATTCCTTGACGGTCTCGCACTTGTTCTGCAGGTGCGCCTTGAGCACGCGGCCGAGCGCGGCGCCGTCGCGCTTCTCCAGCGCCTCGAGGAT
>CAXMQD010000399.1:0-9352 GCA_964194965.1 uncultured Acidimicrobiia bacterium
CCGCCCACGGCCTGATCATGGTATTCTTCGTGGTCATGCCGGCGGTGATCGGTGGCTTCGGCAACTGGTTCGTGCCGCTTATGATCGGCTCGCCGGACATGGCCTTCCCGCGCATGAACAACATCTCGTTCTGGCTGCTGGCCCCCTCGGCCTGCCTCCTGGTGGGCTCAGCGTTTGTGGGTGGGGGCGCGGGCACCGGTTGGGTGATCTATCCACCATTGTCGTCCTCGCTCGGCCATCCCGGACCCGCGGTCGACATGGCGATCTTCGCGCTCCATCTGGCCGGCGCATCGTCGATTCTGGGTGCGATCAATTTCATCACCACGATCTTCAACATGCGCGCGCCGGGCATGACGCTCCACAAGATGCCGCTGTTCGTGTGGTCGATGCTGGTGACCGCCTTTCTTCTGCTCCTGTCGTTGCCGGTGCTCGGCGGCGCCATTACCATGCTCTTGACCGACCGCAATTTCGGCACCGCCTTTTTCGATCCCGCCGGAGGCGGCGATCCGGTCTTGTTCCAACACCTGTTCTGGTTCTTCGGGCACCCGGAGGTCTACATCATGATCCTGCCGGCCTTCGGCATCATCTCCATGATCGTCTCGACCTTCAGCCGGAAGCCGGTGTTCGGCTACCTGGGCATGGCTTACGCCATGGTGTCGATCGGCGTGGTCGGTTTCATCGTCTGGGCGCACCACATGTACACCGTCGGCATGGACGTGGATACGCGGGCCTACTTCACGGCGGCAACCTTGATTATCGCGGTGCCGACCGGGGTCAAGATATTCTCCTGGATCGCGACCATGTGGGGCGGCAGCCTGCGCTTCGATACGCCTATGCTCTGGGCGATCGGGTTCATCTTCCTGTTCACCGTGGGTGGGGTAACCGGCGTGGTGCTGGCCAACGCGGGCATGGACATGGCGATGCACGATACCTATTACGTGGTCGCGCACTTCCATTACGTGCTCAGCCTGGGCGCCGTGTTCGCCATATTCGGCGGGTTCTATTACTGGTTCGGCAAGATGTCGGGCCGCGAGTTTCCCGACTGGGCCGGCAAGCTGCATTTCTGGACCACCTTCGTCGGCGTCAACGTGACTTTCTTCCCGCAGCACTTCCTGGGCCTGGCGGGCATGCCGCGCCGCTACATCGACTATCCGGACGCCTACGCGGGCTGGAACGCGGTGTCGTCCTGGGGCTCATATCTCACTCTGGTCTCGACGGTGTTCTTCATCGTCATGCTGCTCTATTCGCTCAAGGCCGGGCGCCGGGCCGAGGCCAACCCCTGGGGCGAGGGGGCGACGACCTTGGAGTGGACCGTGCCCTCGCCGGCGCCATTCCATACCTTCGAAGAGCTACCGCGCATCCGCTAACCCGCGGCGCGCCGGCGGAGTGCATTAGGAGAGGCATATGACCGATACCTCGCTTGAGGTCGCTGGGATCGAGGCCACAACACAGGCGCAGGGGCTGGCCGCCCAACCCGCGCAGTCGCGGGTCGGCGACTACGTCGCGTTGCTCAAGCCGCGGGTCATGTCGTTGGTGGTATTTACCGGCTTCGCCGGTTTGGTCGCGGCGCCGGGCGCGCTGCATCCGCTGCTGGCCACGGTGGCGGTGCTGTGCATCGCGATCGGGGCAGGTGCCGCGGGGGCCGTCAACATGTGGTACGACCGGGACATCGACGCGGTGATGCAGCGCACCCGCCGGCGCCCGATTCCGGCCGGGAAGGTGGCGCCTGAAGAGGCGCTGGCTTTCGGCGTTACGCTCACCCTGTTCTCGGTCATGCTCATGGGCCTCGCGGTCAACTGGACCGCCGCCGCGCTGCTCGCGCTCGCCAACGGTTTCTACGTCTTCGTTTACACCGTCTGGCTGAAGCGCCGGACGCCGCACAACATCGTCATCGGCGGCGCCGCCGGCGCGTTCCCGCCGATGATCGGCTGGGCCGCGGTGACCGGCGCGGTGAGCGTGGAATCGATCGCGCTGTTCATGATCATCTTCATGTGGACGCCGCCGCACTTCTGGGCCCTGGCGCTCTATCGCGAGGGCGACTACGCCAAGGCCGGCGTGCCCATGTTGCCGGTGGTCGCCGGTAAGGAGGAGACCCGGCGCCAGATCCTGATCTACGCCGCGCTGCTACTGCCGCTCAGCCTGGTGCCGGTGGCGCTCGGCATGGCGGGCGCGATTTACGGCGTGGTCGCCGCGACCATGGGCGCCTACTTCCTGTGGCTCGCGTTCCGGGTGCGGCGCGCGCGCGACGATGCCAGCGCGCGGCGCATGTTCGGCTTCTCGATCCTCTATCTGTTCGCGCTGTTCGCGGCGCTGATCGCCGAGCACGGCGCGGCTGGAATCTGGCTCGCGACGTCGGGCGTGTTGGGATGACCACCATGGCCAAACGCGGCTATCAGAGCGAGGTGCATCGCAGACAGAAGTCCAAGAACTTCGCCATGCTGCTCGCGTTGCTTGGTTTCGTGGTCCTGGTCTACTTGGTGTCCGTCGTGCGCATAGGGGGCGGCTAAGGCATGACGGCTGCCGCCCCATTCACAACCGTGGCCAGGCGGCGCAACGCCCGCACCGGCGTCGTGCTGGCCGGCATCGTGGCCGGCATGGTCGGACTGTCGTTCGCCTCGGTGCCGCTCTACCGGCTGTTCTGCCAGGTGACCGGTTACGGCGGCACCACCCAAATCGCCGCGGCCGCGCCGGGCGCCGTCTCCGAACGGGTCATCAAAGTGCGCTTCAACGCCGACACCGCGCCCGACCTGCCATGGTCTTTCAAGCCGGTTCAGCGCGAGATCGCGCTCAAGGTCGGCGAGTCCGGGCTGGCCTACTATCGCGCGCGCAACCTGGCTGCCGAGGCGGTGACCGGGACCTCGACCTTCAACGTCACGCCGCTCAAGGCCGGGCGGTATTTCAGCAAGGTTCAGTGTTTCTGCTTCGACGAGCAGCGCCTCGAGGCCGGGCAGGAGCTGGACATGGCGGTCAGTTTTTTCGTCGATCCGGAGATCCTGTCCGACCGCAATCTGGACGAGGTCAAGACCATCACCCTATCCTACACCTTTTTCCGCGCCCCCGGTGACGCGGAGACCGGAGCCGAACAGGCCAATGCCGACGCCAGTGCCGCGCCGCCGCGCGCAAGAGGATCGTTATGAGTGAAACCCACGCCACCGGACAGAAACATCCCTACCATCTGGTCGCGCCGAGTCCCTGGCCGCTGTTGGGCGCGTTTTCGGCCGGCGCCTTGTTCGTCGGCGTGCTTCTGTTCATGCGCGGGGTCACCGGCTGGCTGATTCCGATCGGCCTCGGCCTGGTCCTGCTCACCATGTTCTTTTGGTGGCGCGACGTGGTCAAAGAAGCGACCTTCCAGAAGCTGCATACGCCGATCGTGCAGATCGGCCTGCGCTACGGCATGGCCTTGTTCATCGCCTCGGAGGTGATGTTCTTCGCCGCCTTCTTCTGGGCCTATTTCAACGCCGCGCTCTACCCGACCGAGGCGATCGGCGGGGTCTGGCCGCCGGAGGGCCTGACGGTCTTCGATCCCTGGTCGGTGCCGTTGCTCAATACCATCATCCTGCTGACCTCGGGCTGCACGGTGACCTGGGCTCACCACGAGCTGCTCGAGGGCAACCAGAAGGGCGTGGTCCAGGCCCTGGCGCTGACGGTGCTTCTGGGCATCACCTTCACCGGCTTTCAGGCCTACGAATACATCAGCGCGCCGTTCGGCTTCACCGACGGCATCTACCCGACGACGTTTTTCATGGCGACCGGGTTCCACGGCTTCCACGTCATCATCGGCACCATCTTCCTGGCCGTCTGTCTGGTCCGGGCGGCCAAGGGCCACTTCACCCCGGACCACCACTTCGGTTTCGAGGCGGCGGCCTGGTACTGGCATTTCGTCGACGTGGTCTGGCTGTTCCTGTTCACCTGCATCTACTGGCTCGGCGCCGGCGACGCGCCCATGCACTAGTTCGGATTTGGTCGACGTGGTTCGTGCCAGCCCACAGCGCTCGGCGATCGCCACCGGCCTGGCCTGCAAATGCCCGCGCTGCGGCCAGGGGCGGCTCTTCGCCGGCTTTCTGACCGTGGCCGAGCGCTGCGCCACCTGCGGCCTCGACTTCAAGAAAGCCGACAGCGGGGACGGCCCGGCGGTGTTCATCATTTTCATCCTGGGCTTTCTGGTGGTGCCGGCGGCGTTCTGGGTCGAGTTCCGCTTTGAGCCGCCGATGTGGCTGCACCTGACGATCTGGCCGCCGGTTATCCTGGGCGGCGCGCTCGGCCTGCTGCGGCCCATGAAGGGCGTGCTGATCGCGCTGCAATACCGCCACCAGGCGAGCGAGTCCGGCACCATCGACTACGACGGCGACGGATGACGGCCCGGGCCGCCCCGAGCCGTCCCGGCATGAATGCCTTGGGCCGACGCCGCTTCCGGCCACGCTTCTGGCCGAGCCTGACGACCGCGCTCGCACTCGCGGTGCTCGTGGCCATGGGCAACTGGCAGCTCGAGCGGCTGGAATGGAAGCGCGGCCTGAGCGCGGAGATGACCCAGCGCATGGCCGGCCCGGTCCTCGCCCTGCCGCCGCCGCCGGTGGACGCGGCCGCGCTGCGCTACCGCCCGATCCGGCTCGTGGGCCGCTTCCACCACGACCGCGAGCTCTACCTCGAGGCGCGCAGCCACGAGGGCCGGGTCGGGCTCCACCTGGTGACGCCGTTCGAACTCGACGACGGCCGGGTGGTGCTGGTCGACCGCGGCTGGGTGCCAATCGAACGGCGCCGGCCCGAAACCCGCCCAGAGAGCCAGATTGGGGGCCAGGCGGCGGGCCGGGTGCGCGTCACCGGCACGATTCGGACCGGCGGTTGGAACGGCTACGAGTTCCTGCGCCCGGAAAACGACCCGGCCGGCAACGCTTGGGTCTGGATGGACTTGCCGCGCATGGCCGCGCGCGTGGCTCTCGAGGGCACCGGCCTTGGGGGCGCCGGCCTTGGGGGTACGGAGCGCGGTTACTACCTGGTCGCGGGCGCCGCGCCCAATCCGGGCGGCCTGCCCATCGGCCGCGCGCCCGGCGCCCAGCAGCCCAACAACCATCTGGGATACGCGCTCACCTGGTATGCGCTTGCCTTGGTGCTGCTGGTCATTTACCTGCTGCACCAATCGCGCCCGGAGCCGGAGCCGGAGCCAGAGATCGGAGAGGAAACCCCATGACCGCCTACCAGGACCTGGAGGGGCGCTTCAAGCGCTTGGGTGCGCTCGGCGAGGCGGCGGGCCTGCTGCACTGGGACGCCTCGGTCATGATGCCCTCGGGCGGCGCGGCGGCGCGCGGCGAGCAGCTCGCCGCCCTCGATCTGACCTGCCACGAGCTGATCGCCGACCCGGCGCTGGCCGATCTCTTCGCCGCGGCCGAGCAAGAGGCGGACGCTCTCGATCCTTGGGCGCGCGCCAACCTGCGCGAAATGCGCCGGCGCTGGCGCCATGGAACCGCGCTGAAGCCGGCCTTGGTCGAAGCCCTGAGCCGGGCCGGCAATACCTGCGAAATGGTCTGGCGTAAGGCCCGTGCCGAGGCCGATTTCGCCATGGTGCTGCCGAAGCTCAAGGAACTGCTCGGTCTGGTGCGCCAGGCCGCCGCCGCCAAGGCCGAGGCGCTGGGTTGCGCGCCCTACGACGCGCTCCTGGACGAGTTCGAGCCCGGCGGTTCCTCGGCGCGCATCGACGCCATCTTCGACGGCCTGGCCGCCTTCCTGCCCGATTTTCTGGTGCAAGTGCTGGAGCGCCAGGCGGCGGCGCCCGCGCCGCGACCGCTCGACGGGCCGTTCCCCCTCGACAAGCAGCGGGCGCTCGCCCGGCGGCTGATGGCGGCGGTCGGTTTCGATTTCGAACACGGCCGCCTCGACGTCAGCCTGCATCCGTTTTGCGGCGGCGTGCCCGAGGACATTCGCATCACCACGCGCTACGACGCGGCCGACTTCACCAAGGCGCTGATGGGGGTGCTGCACGAGACCGGCCACGCCATGTACGAGCGCAACCTGCCCGCCAATTGGCGCCTGCAGCCGGTCGGCGCCGCCTGCGGCATGGCGGCGCACGAGAGCCAGTCGTTGCTGGTCGAGATGCAGGCCTGCCGTTCCGCCGCCTTCGCGGGCTACCTGGCGCCCTTGGCGCGGCAGGCATTCGGCGGCGAAGGCGCGGCCTGGGAGCCGGACAACCTGTTGCGCCTCAGCAACCGGGTCGCGCCGGGCTTCATCCGGGTCGACGCCGACGAGGTCACTTATCCGGCCCACGTGATCCTGCGCTACCGCCTCGAGAAAGCGATGATCGCCGGCGAGATGGAACCGGACGACCTGCCCGAGGCCTGGAACGCCGGCCTGGAGGCGCTGCTCGGCATCACGCCGCCCGACGATGCGCTCGGCTGTCTCCAGGACATCCACTGGTACGACGGCGCCTGGGGCTACTTTCCGACCTATACCCTGGGCGCCATGGCCGCCGCTCAGATTTTCGCCGCCGCCACCGCGGCCGTGCCGGAGATCCCCGAGGCCATCGGCCGCGGTGATTTCGCGCCGCTGATGGCCTGGCTCGGCGAGAATGTGCACGGCCTCGGCTCGCTCCACACCACCGACGGTCTGCTAGAGCAGGTCACCGGCAAACCCCTCGACCCCAAGGTCTTCGTGGCCCACCTCAAGGCGCGGTATTTGGGGCAGGGGTAAGGTGGCGGCGTTGGGCCGGACCGTGTCTCAGCGTGAAGTTCGACGCGGTGAACGCACCCAGCGGACTCGCATGTCGGCTAATTGGGGAAGATCGGAAGTCCGAAAGGACACCGCCGAACAGCCGCTCATAGCCAAAAATAGACGTTTTGGCCGTTTCCAAACAATTGGATTTTCAGTCGCAAATTGGCTAGTCTTTTGACCCAGGGGGGCCATGCATGGAGCGCAAACTAACAGTAATCCTGGCTGCCGATGTTGCCGGTTACAGCCGCCTCATGGAGGCTGACGAGGAAGCGACCGCTCGCACAATAAACAAATATCGGGAGATCATAGATGGTTTGGTCGTGAGCCATCACGGCCGGGTGTTCGGTAGCGCCGGCGATAGCGTCGTCGCTGAGTTCGCCAGCCCGGTCGAGGCCGTGCGTTGTGCGGTCGCGATTCAGCGCGATCTTGAAGCTCAAAATGTGGATCTTCCCGAAGATCGGCGCATGCGCCTTCGCATAGGTATCAATCTCGGTGACGTGATAGTCGAAGGCGATAACCTGCTTGGCGATGGCGTGAATATCGCGGCGCGCCTCGAAGCGCTTGCCGAGCCTGGCGGCATCTCCCTCGCGCGGTCGGTATTCGACCAGGTGAAGAAGCAGCTCGATCTGGGTTACGAATACCTTGGCGAGCATGAGGTCAAAAACATCGCCGAACCTGTCCAGGCTTATAAAGTGCTGCTGGATCCGACGGATATCGGAAAACTTCCAAGCGCCGAGCGTTCATCCGGTGCCCGGCGGTGGCCCATGGCCATTGGTCTTGCCGCACTTCTGATTGCCGGTGGTGCCATTGCCTATGTCTACACCGCCAATCAGATGGATTTGGCACCGGTCAAATCGGAAAAAGTGGCCTTGCCGCTGCCCGACAAACCGTCAATCGTCGTATTGCCGTTCTCCAATCTCTCGGGCGATGCCGGGCAGGATCATTTGGTCGAGGGAATTACCAACGCGGTCAGAACGCATCTGTCAAAGTTCCCGCAGCTTTTAGTCATCGCTGGGACAACCGCCGGCGCTTTTAAAGACAAATCAATTAGGGCCCGCGATATCGGCCGCGAGCTGGGCGTGCGCTATGTGCTGGACGGGAGCTTCAATCGTGGAGGCGAAACACTGACCGTCAATGCGGAATTGATAGAAGCCGAAAAGGAGCACACGGTATGGGCCGAACAATACGAATTTACGGTCGACGACCCCTTTTCCGTTCAGGCCGAGCTTATCCGAGAGATCGCGAGCACGATGCGCTTTGTCATGGAGGAAAAGGCGATTGCGGCTGTACAGCGCCACCCAACCGAAAGCCCCAAGGCTTACGACCTCTACCTGCGTGCGATGGCGGAATCACAGTCGCTTAGCACGGGCGGGAAAAAGGAGTCGATCCGCCTGCTAAACCAAGCGATCGAGCTGGATCCTAATTTTCTCGCGGCCCATATTGAGCTGAGCGGGCGCTACCTTAGTCTTTGGCGCTTTGGAGGGGCGGAGGACCCGGAAGAGGCATTGCGGTTGGCGCGCCATCACGCCGAGCGTGTGCTGCAACTCGACCGCACAGATTACCGCGGGAACTACCGCCTCGGCATGCTCCATCTTTTTGCCGATCACGAGCACGAGCTTGCCTATGCCGCCTTCCGGCGCGCACTCGACAAGAATCCGAACGATGCCGACATTCTGCACGACATGGGCTTCTTGCGCTCGCTGATGGGAGAGGGTGCCGAGGCCATTGAGTGGAACAACAAGGCAAAAAGGATAAACCCGCGCTATCCCGGCTGGTACAATTTCAACGCGGCCCTCTCGCATTTTTGGGTGAAAGATTACGACCAGGCGTTGATACTCTCGAAAACTGCGATGGCGGCCTATCCCAAATCCCTCGCACCAAGACGCATTTTGATCGTGTCGCTCGTTGAGATGGGTCGAATTGAGGAAGCGAAGAAGGAGGTCGTAAAATATCTGGCGATCGGGCCTGATTTCCGACTGTCGACCTTCCGCAACATGCCATTCCAGCACAAAGTCGATCAGGATCGCTACTTCAATGCACTGCGAAGGGCAGGCATTCCGGACTAGATAGCTGTTTTGGCCGAGGTCCGGTGAGGGGCAAAACTCCCCGTACACCACGGGTGTCCGTTAGGTTTGGAGCTTGCGGTGAAGCAGACGAAATCCGCTGAAAAGCAGACATCCCGGCCGTTGCATGGGCGGAGCTCAAAACCGCGACACGCGACCGGTATACTCCTCGACCGCAAAGTCTTCGAGGCACACCTGAAGGCGCGGTTTTTGGGCGACGGCTAGGGCGCGTTCGGCCGGACCGTATCTCAGTCTGAAGTTTGACGCGGTGAAGGCACCCAGCGCAGCGCCGCCTGTCAGCGATCGTTTCCGCCGATTTAGTCGGCTCTTCACGGCTTATGGACGTCGACGATGCCGGCACGCGTGAGCAGTTGCGGTCACATCGCCGGGAGCCGATGGACCCCAAGATCGCTGAGCATGGCGGTCGCAGCCAATGAAACGGAAGCTCTCACGGCAGACGTCATAAGAAGACGTCGCCGCCATTCGGACTCAGGCACTGGCCTTGGAAAAAGCCGGATTCATCGGAGGCGAGAAAGACATAGCTGGGCACGATCTCGGCGACCTCTGCGAAGCGGCCCTTGGGGATCGAT
>CAXMQD010000400.1:0-2012 GCA_964194965.1 uncultured Acidimicrobiia bacterium
CTGATGCAGGCCGGGCTTGGGATCGCTTCGCCGATGCGGTAGACCGCGCGCCACTTGGCGAAGCGCGCGCCGAGTCCGGCGTATTCCTCGAGCCGCTCGCGCAACCCGTCGAGGCCCTCGGTCACGGTCTCGTCCGGGTGACCGGCGAGCGGCTTGGCGCCCGTGTCGACCTTGATGCCCGGGATCACGCCGGCGTCTTGGAGGATGTTCACCAGCGGGGTGCCGTCGGCCGCGTTCTGGCGGATGGTCTCGTCGAACAGGATCACGCCGCTGATGTGGTCGCCGACGCCCGGCGCGGTAAACAGCAGCGTACGATAGTCGCGCCGGTTCGCCTCGGTCGACTCGGCCTGGATGCTGTCGAAGCGCTTTTTAATGGTGCCGGCGCTCTCGTCGGCGGCCAGGATGCCCTTGCCCTCGGCGACCAATGCCCGTGCCGTTTCTTGCAGACTCACTTCGCTCATTGCCCGAGTTCCTTGGTATTATTCCGTGTTTTAATGATTCCGAGCGCGGCGCCGCGCTCAGAGCCGCGCTTTAACAGCTTCGACAACGGCTTCGGACGTGATCTTAAAGTGGGGATAGAGGTCCTTGATCGGTGCCGAGGCGCCGAAGCCGGTCATGCCGATGAAGCCATCGTCCGGCTGCAGCCAAGCGTCCCAACCCTGGCGCAGGCCGGCCTCGATGGCGATGCGCAGCGTGCCCGGGCCGAGCACCTCGTCCCGGTAGTGGGGCGTCTGGGCCTGGAACAGCTCCCAGCACGGCATCGAGACGACCGCCGCCGTGATGCCCTCTGCGCCGAGCAGCGCCTGGGCCTCGAGCGCGATGGCGACCTCGGAGCCCGAGGCGATCAGCGTCACCTGGCGCTCGATTTCGGCCGGCGCCAGAATGTAGCCGCCGTGGGCCGAGAGGTTCTCGCTCGCCTCCTTGCGTAAGGACGGCAGGCCCTGGCGGCTCAGCGCCAGCACCGAGGGCGCCTCGCGGCTATCCAGCGCCAGCTCCCAGCACTCGGCGGTCTCGATGGTGTCGGCCGGTCGGAATACCTGGAGGTTGGGAATTGCCCGGAGCGCGGCCAGGTGTTCGACCGGCTGATGGGTCGGGCCATCCTCGCCCAGGCCGATCGAATCGTGGCTCATGACGTAGATAACGCGCTGGCGCATCAGCGCCGCGAGCCGGATCGACGGCCGGCAGTAGTCGGAGAACACCAGGAAGGTGCCGCCGTAGGGAATGATGCCGCCGTGCAGCGCCAGGCCGTTCATGGCCGCGGCCATGGCGTGCTCTCGTATCCCGTAGTGCAGGTAGCGGCCGGAATAGTCGGTCGCTGAAACCAGTCCCTGGGACGCCGCCTTGGTGTTGTTGGAGCCGGTCAGATCGGCCGATCCGCCGACCAGCTCCGGGACCGCCTCGGCGAGGGTGTCGAGCACGCGCTGGGACGACACCCGGGTCGCGATCTTGGGGGCCTCCTCGAGGGTCGCCTGCTTCATCGTGGCCAGCGCCTCGCGCCAACCGCTGGGCAGGTCGCCGCGCATGCGGCGCTCGAACTCATCGCGAATTTCTGCCGCCATCCCATCCAGGCGGCCCCGCCAGGCGTCGGCCGCCGTGGCGCCGCGGGCGCCGGCCGCGCGCCAGGCAGCCAGCACGCTGTCCGGAATTTCGAACGGCGGATAGGGCCAGCCGAGCTTTTCCCGCGTGCCGGCGATCTCGTCGTCGCCCAGCGCCGCGCCGTGAGCCTTGGCCGTGCCCGCTTTGACCGGCGCGCCGAAGCCGATCACGGTCCGGCAGGCGATCAGCGTCGGCCGGTCGCCGTTCCGCGCCGCCGCGATCGCTTCGGCGACCGCCTCGGGGTCGTGACCGTCGACCGATTCGGTCGCCCAGCCGCAGGCTTGGAAGCGCGCGATCTGATCGTCGCCGCAAGACAGCGAGGTGGCGCCGTCGATCGTGATCTGGTTGTCATCGAACAGCACGATCAGTTTGCGGAGGCGCAGGTGGCCGGCCAGCGAAATGGCCTCGTGGCTGAT
>CAXMQD010000401.1:0-5131 GCA_964194965.1 uncultured Acidimicrobiia bacterium
GTCGCGCCACGTTCCAGTTCGAGCCCGGCCAGGAACCAGCCTTGGGTGCCGTTCTCCAGCGCCTGGACCGGGTTCGGCACGCCGAAGTCGATTAGGGTCTGAGCGCCGATAATGGAGCGCGTGCGCCCGGCGCAGTTGACCACGATCCGGGTCTTGGGATCGGGCGCGAGCGCGGCGGCGCGCAGGGCGAGTTCGCCGTTGGGACAGCACAACCCGCCGGGCACGTTCACCTTGTGGAATTCCTCATAGGGCCGGCCGTCGAGCAGCACCAGGTCCGCACCCGCCGCCTGTAGATCGTTCAGCTCCCGCGCGGTGATCCGCGGCGTGTGGCGCGCGAGCTCGACCAATTCTCCGAACGCCTTGCTCGGCAGATTGACGCCTTCGTAGAGGGTGTAGCCGGCGCGGCCCCAGGCCGGCGCGCCGCCATCGAGAATGTGGACATTCTCATAGCCGAGTTCGACCGCGCGCTCGGCACCGCGCGCGGCGATGCTGCCGCCATCATCGTAGAGCACCAGGCGCGCGCGCCGGTTCGGGACCAGCAACCGTAGCCGCAACTCGAAGCGGCTGTAGGGCAGGGGCACGGCGAAGAACGGGTGGCCGGCGCCGTATTGGCCGGGCTCCCGCAAATCCAGCAGCGCGAATTCCCGGCCGTCGGAGAGCCAGGCCTTGAGCGTGGCCGCCTCGATGCGCGGCGTCATCGCCCTCGGCTTCTCGTTCAGGCCGCCGGCACCAGGTGGAAGTTCGGCGTCGAGCGTGAAATTTCCACCTCGTCCTCGGTCATCTCGGCCGGGACATCGGCGAAAAGCGGCGTCGACAGATAGCGCTCGCCGGTGTCGGGCAGCATGCACAGGATCGCCGAACCCTCTGGTGCTTGCTCGCAGACCTGAAGGGCCGCGGCCAGAGTCGCACCGGCGGTGATGCCGACGAAGATGCCTTCCTTCCGCGCCAGGTCCTGGCTGCAGCGCATGGCGTCGGGAGCGGCGATGGTCAGGATTCTGTCGATCACGCCGGTATCGACCGCGTCGCCGGTCAATTTCGGGATGAAGTCCGGGGTGAAGCCCTGCAGGGGATGGGGCGTGAAGGCCGGATGGCTGGCCGCCGGCGAACCGTCCGGGTTACGTTCTTGCGCGGTGCCGTCGGTCAGCATTGCCGCGATCTCCGGCTCGCAGACCACGATCTTGGTTTCGGGCCGCTCCTTCGCCAGCACCCGCGCGACGCCCTTCAGCGTGCCGCCGGTGCCGAAGCCGGTGACCCAGTAGTCCAGCCGCGCGCCGTCGAAGTCGTCGATGATCTCGCGCGCCGTGGTGCGCGAATGCATGTCGGCGTTGGCTTCGTTTTCGAACTGGCGGGTCAGGAACCAGCCGTGCGCCGCGGCCAACTCGTTCGCCTTGGCGACCATGCCGGTGCCCTTTTCGGTGGCCGGGGTGAGCACCACTTTGGCGCCCAGGAAACGCATCAGCCGGCGCCGCTCGACGCTGAAACTCTCGGCCATGGTAACCACCAGGGGATAGTCCTTCTGGGCGCAGACCATGGCGAGGCCGATGCCGGTGTTGCCGCTGGTCGCCTCGATCACGGTCTGCCCGGGTTTGAGCGCGCCGCTGCGCTCGGCGTCCTCGATCACGCCCAGCGCCAGGCGGTCCTTCACCGAACCGAGCGGATTGAAGGCTTCGATCTTGACGTAGAGGTCGACGTGCGCCGGCGCCAGCTTGCCGATCTTGACCACCGGCGTATTGCCCACGGTTTCGAGAATATTTTCGTACCTGCGTCCCATGTAGATTTCCCCCTCTGTTGGCTGGGACCTTGCGGCCCTGGCATTGGCGCCCGTCACCGGGGCGTTCCTGACCGCATTTTATTAAGCCATCCGCTGGTCGCCGTAAAGCAGCCGCGCGCCGCCAACGGCGTCGGCCGGAACCGTTTGGGTGTGGCGGGCGGCAGTGGGGAAAGGTCAGGCGGGTGGCGGTCTCGTTACCAGGGCTTGACGGCCCCGCCCAGCATGCATTCGCCGCGGCCATAGACCTGGCGGACGGTACAATGCGGTGACAATTCGACGATCACGTAGCCTTTGCAGGAATTCAGGGTGACCCAGGCCAGGACACGGATCACCCGATCGCTGTTGCGGCCTGAGTGGCGTTGGGCCTCGTAGAAAATATCGTGGATGTCCGAGGGGGCCACGTCGAGGCGGTCCAGGCGCTCGCTCACCTGCGCTTCGCAGTATTTCCGGGCCGCCCCGGCCGGCAGAGCGGGCAAGAGAACGAGCGCCAGGGCAAGGCCGATTCCGAGGGTGGATTTCATCATGGTGCTGCTTCCGCGGGTAGCATCACACGCCCCAAAGCTCGGGAATGCTCTCAAACCCGAGGAGATAGGCGATACTTGCGTTGACGGCGACAAGCGCGCTGCCGACGACCCAACCATACCAGACTAGCTCTTTCCAGGTCTTGAGACCGCGAGGCCACATAGCTTGCTCCCTTCGTATACACGGAGGATTAGCCATCGTTCGCCCCAAGCATAACAACCCGGCGTGACGTTGGGTGTGATGCCCGTCACACCTCACCGAGTCTTGATCGTTCGTGAACCGCCGCGGGTTCGGGCTTCAACCGCTCCGTTCGCGGACCGATTTGGCGGTCTGGCCGAACAGGATCTTGCGCTCCGCTTCGCTCGGCGGCGCGCGGCGGCGGAATTCCTTGCCGAGATCGACGGCGCGCTGCACCGCCGGCCGTTCCTTTACCGCCTGGCGCCAGCGCGCGACGTTGGGGAATTCGTCGAGGGGCTGACCCAGCGGCTTGGCGATCAGCACCCAGGGCCAGCAAATCATGTCGGCCACGGAATAGTCGGTGCCGAGGAGGTAGGGGCGGTCCTCCAGTCGGCGCTCGAGCACGCCGAGGCAGCGGTCGTATTCGTTGGCGTAACGCGCCTTCGCGTAGTCTTGGCCTTCGGGCGCGTAGTTGACGAAGTGGCTGAGCTGCCCGGCCAGCGGTCCCTGGTTGCCGACTTGCCAGAACAACCACTCCAGCGCCTCCTTGCGCCCCAAGGGGTCGCGGGGCATGAAGCGGCCGGTCTTTTCCGCCAGATAGATCAGGATCGCGCCGGATTCGAACACCGGCACCGGTGCGGCCGTCGCGTTGCGGTCGAGGATCGCCGGCATGCGATTGTTGGGGCTGATCGCCAAGAACTCGGGGGTGAACTGCGCGCCTTTGCCGATGTCGACCGGGATCATGGTATAGGGGAGGCCACACTCCTCGAGCATGATCGCGACCTTCCAGCCGTTGGGCGTCGGCCAATAATAGAAATCGATCACGGCACGGATTCCGGCTCGCCGAGTCCGATCACCGCCTCGGCCGCGAGCGCGTCCAGCTCCGCCGCCGACAGGCCGAGGCCGGCCAGCACCTCGCGGGTGTGCTCGCCCAGGCACGGCGCGCCGTGGCGGTGCCGTGCCGGAGTTTCCGAAAACCGTGCCGCGGCGCGGGCCTGGCGCAGGTGCCCGGCCTGGGGATGCTCGGTCTCGATCACGGTCTCGTTGGCGAGGATCTGGGGGTGGCTGATCATGTCCCGGCGGCGCAGAATCGGCGCGCAGGGCACGTCCTCGGCCTCCAGGCGCGCCAGACAGTCCGCCGAGCTCCGGCCGCGCAACGCCTCCTGGGTCGCCTCCAGGCGCGCGTCGATGTTCTCTTGCCGGAGCGCCACGGTCTTGAAGCGTTGGTCCTCGAGCCACGCCGGCCGCTCGAGCGCCCGGGCCAGGCCGGCCCACTCCCGGTCCGACTGTACCGCGACGCTGATGTAACCGTCGGCGGTCTGGTAGATCAGGTCGATGAAGCTCTGCGTCTCTTCTTGCGGGAACTCGCCGCCGACGAAGGTTTGGCTGCCCATGTCCGACGCCCACAGGAAGGCCACCACCGAGTCGAGCATGGACAGGCGCACGTGCTGTCCCTTGCCGCTGCGTTCGCGCGCGAGCAGCGCCGAGGTGATCGCCTGGGCCGAGGTGATCCCGGTCAGCTTGTCGGGCAGAATCGTGCGCACCAGGCGCGGCCGCACCTGGTCCGAGCCGCCCTGGATCGTGGTCAACCCCGAGAGCGCCTGGACCAGCGGATCGTAGACCGGCTTGGCCGCATAGGGGCCGCGCTCGCCGAAGCCGTTGATCGAGACGTAGACGATCTCGGGCGCGACCTCCCGGAGGACGTCCTCGCCCAGACCCATGCGCTCGATCACGCCGGGGCGGAAGTTCTGCACGAAGACGTCGGCGCCGGTGGCGAGCCGCAGCAGCAGCTCGCGGCCGCGCGGATCCTTGAGATTGAGCGCCACCGAGCGCTTGTTGCGGTTGTTGTTGAGGAACGAGGCCGAGAAACCACCGCGCCGGGTCGAGACCGCGCGCGTGTGGTCGCCGCCCTTCGGGTTTTCGATCTTGATCACCTCGGCGCCCTGATCGGCCAGGATCATGGTGCCGAGCGGCCCGGACACCATGGAGGTGAGATCGACGATCCGAAAACCCGTTAGCGGTCCCGACATGCGTGGTGTTCCTCCAACTCAATCGGCCGCGATCCGGCCGATCGAGAACCGGCGGGAATAATGCCGCATTGCCGCGGGAGTGCAATCGTCAAGGGGCGGGGCCCGGGCCGAGGCCAACCGCCAATCCGTAACGCCTGCCTCACGCACTGAACGGCGCAGCGCTCGACGGCCTGTCGGACGCCGATCTCTCCCTGGAGGGAGCGGTGTTGTAGTGATCAAGTTTTCCGCGATAATCGCCACCAGCGCTGTTGACGGGGAGGCCCGCGCGGGTGGATTTCATTTTCATGCTGACCTGGGGCGACCAGACCGTCGAAAACTGTCTGGAGGTCTTTGATTCGATTAAAGATATCGGCCTCGGGCACGTTGGCTTCAAGGACATCGGCGTGGATCGCGAGACGCTCGCCGAACTCCATGGCCGAATCAAGGCAAGCGGCGCGGTCAGCTACATGGAAGTGGTGAGCACCACATCGGAGGCCTGTCTCGACTCGGCCCGGGTGGCGCGGAAGCTGGGTGTCGACCGGCTGCTCGGCGGCTTCGAGGTCGCGGCCACCTTGAAACTGCTATCGGGCAGCGGTATCGCCTACTATCCCTTTCCGGGCCGCACCGAGGGCCACCCGACCCGCCTGCGCGG
>CAXMQD010000402.1:0-2860 GCA_964194965.1 uncultured Acidimicrobiia bacterium
CGCCCAGCCCATAACAGGCGGGCCCGGGTTCGGCGCCGGCGCTCTCCGGACCGACCCGCAGGGCGCCGGTGTCCATGCGCGCGATTGAGCCGCCACCGGCGCCGATCGACTCCACCGCGACCATGGGCTGGCGCAGCGGCCATCCGCCCAAGGACCGGTTGCTGCCGATCTCCGCATGCCCATCCGCGATCAGGCAGACGTCGGTGGTGGTGCCGCCCATGTCGAAGCTGAGTGCGTTCTCGATGCCGAGCTCGCGGGCGATCTTCTCGGCCGCGGCGACTCCGGCCGCCGGGCCGGAGAAGGCCAGGCCCAGCGGCAGGTCGCGCAGCGTCTCGGGCGCCGCCATGCCGCCGGCGGAGTGGAACATGTGCAGGCGGCTCGCGCTCGGCCGCGCCTCTTCCAGGCGATCCAGGTGACGCGCGGCCAGCGGCATGACGCCGGCGGACAGCGCCGTGGTGCTGGTCCGCTCGTATTCGCGCGCCTCCGGGTTGACCCGGTGCGACAGCGCGACCTGGGGCACCACTTTGCGCAAGCGCGCGCCGATCCGCTCCTCGAGTTCCGGATTGGCGTAGGCGTGCAGCAGGGCGACCGCCACCGCCTCGGCGCCGCTCGCCGCGATTTTCTCCGCCAGCGCCGTGATCTCGTCGTCGCTTGGCTCGCTCAGCACCGCGCCGTCGCGGTCGCAACGCGCGGCGATCTCGAAACGCAGGTCCGTCGGTACCTGAGGCGGCGCCTTGGGCGGCAAGTCGAGGCGGTAGAGGTGGCGCCGGTTCTGGCGCCCGATGGCCAGGGTATCGCCGAAGCCTTCGGTGGCAACCAGCGCGACCGTGGCCAGGCGACCCTCGACGATGGCATTGGTGACCGCGGTGGTGCCGTGGACCAGGTCGGCGGCCTGTTCCCAGTCGACCCCGACCGCCCGCAGCCCGTCCAACAGGCTGGCCAGGGGATCGTCCGGGCGGGTCTTCGCCTTGGCGCTTCTGAGCGTGCCGGTCGCTGGCTCGAAGGCGACCACGTCGGTGAAGGTGCCGCCGATGTCGATGCCCAGTTGCCAGCCGCCGGTCATGGCCGGTCTCCCCCCGACTCGACTCCCTGTACGCTGGCCAGCGGTCCCCGCGCGAAGGCGTCCGCCGCCTCCCGAAGCGCAGCCACCACCTCTTCGGGCGCGTAGCGGCCGAGGCGTTGGGACAGGCCGACCATGCCCATGGCGTAGAGCACCCCGGCGCCGTCCAGATGCACCGGGCAGGCGTAGCTCAGCACACCTGGATCGAGTTCGCCGTCGCAGACCGCGTAACCGCTGACCCGCACCCGTTCCAGATCGGCACGCAATTCGGCCTCCCCGGTGCGGGTCTTGTCGGTGAAGCGCTCGCGCGGGGCGGCCAGCAGGGCGTCGACCGCGGTCTGGTTCTGGTAAGCCCAGATCGCTTTGGCCGAGGCGGTGGCGTGGACCGGCATGACCCGGCCCGGTTGGACGTAGGACTGGCTCTCGGAATCAGGCACCCGCATGGCGACCGAGCGGACCTCGTCGCCGGCCAGCTTGGCCAGGAAGGCGGTCTCCTTGAAGCGCGCGGTCAAATCGTCGAGCAGGGGCCGGGCCAGCGGCGCGACCGCGGCGGGTTCCTGGCCCAGGTGCAAGAGGCGCAGCAAGCGCGGGCCGAGCACGTAAACCTTGCGCCCATCGCGGCCGGCAATAAAGCCGACCCCGCGCAGCGCGCCCAACAACCGGTGCGCGGTGCCGCGCGGCAGCCCGGTGGCGCGCGCCACTTCGGTCAGCGAGAGACCCTCGGGCGCCACCGCCAGCGCGTCGAGCACGGCGGCGTAGCGGGTCAGAATGCCGGTCTCGTTGGTCACTCGCCACCCCAAAAGTTCCGGAAATCGAAATATAATTTCGTTTTATGGGACATAATTGACCGATCGCTTGCCCGAGTCAAGATGGATAGGCGGCAACGGTTCGCGGATTTTTCCGCGCGCCCGATTCGCCATTTCCTTTATGATGGCGGAAGACCCCCGAGACCCAGCGGTACCCCATGAGCAAGGCCTTCACCAAGGAATCCGATACCGACGAGGCGGAAGCGGACGCACCGGACTCCCCGGACCCGCTGCCTCAGGGCTTCAAGAATTACGTCACGCCGAATGGCCTCGAGCTGCTGCGCGACGAGCTCGACCAGCTCCGCCGCATCGAGCGCCCCAAGGTCGTCGAGGTGGTATCCTGGGCGGCGGGCAATGGCGACCGCTCGGAGAACGGCGATTACATCTACGGCAAGAAGCGCCTGCGCGAGATCGACCGCCGCCTGCGTTTCCTGCTCAAGCGCATCGAAAGCGCCGAGGTCGTCGATCCGGCGCGCCAGACCAACCACGATCGGGTCTTCTTCGGCGCGACGGTAACCTACGTGGCAGCCGACGGCGATGCGGACGCGGCGGAAAGCGCCGTCCGCATCGTCGGCATCGACGAAGCCGATACCGCGCGCGGCGAGGTTAGCTGGGTCTCCCCCATCGCCCGCGCGCTGATGAAAGCCGAGGAGGGCGACGTGGTGGAATTAAGAACTCCGAACGGCGCGCGGCGCATCGAGGTGGTGGGGATCGCGTACGAGGAGAGGTGAGGGGTGGGGAGTTAGGGGCGCAAAATGGCTCGACCACCGCGCCCGATCGAGATCACTGGCGCCGACGCAGGGGGTGCTCGCGATATGAATCGAAGCGGCGATTGTAGCGGCGATGGAACGGCCGCCGCCGCGCCGGCCGGGGGCACCGCACCGGCGGCGGTGAAGGCGTTCCGGTTCTTCGACAACCGCGAAAAGTATTTGATGTTCGTCACCACCTGTTCCGAGAAAGAGCAGGTGGCGGCGGTTATCGGCCGCAGGATGGA
>CAXMQD010000403.1:0-4572 GCA_964194965.1 uncultured Acidimicrobiia bacterium
TGGAACCTAATTTTAGTAATGTCGGATTGGTGTCCGGACGTGGCATGTCGCGCGGCCGGGACGAACACAAGGATGGTCACAAATGACAACGGCGCGCAGTGAACCGGTTTGGGAGCCGCTCACCGGTTATCGCGATCTCGGAGACGAAGAAACGCTGTCCCGCTCCCGTGAGTTTCACGATCTGATGAAACGACGCCGAACCGTGCGGGAATACCGCGACCGGCAGGTGCCCGCGGAGGTGATCGAGGCCTGTCTCGCGACCGCGACGACGGCGCCGTCGGGCGCGAATCTCCAGCCCTGGCACTTCGTCGTGATCGCGGACGCGGAGAAAAAGAAACGCATCCGCGAGGCCGCCGAGGCCGAAGAGCGAGAGTTCTATCACCGCCGCGCGCCCGAAGAGTGGCTCGACGCGCTGGCGCCGCTCGGCACCGACCCGCACAAGCCTTTCCTCGAGCACGCCACCCTGATCGCCATTTTCGCGCAACGCAACGGCCGGCTCGCGGACGGACGTACGGTGAAACACTATTACGTCCAAGAGTCGGTCGGCATCGCCACCGGCTTCCTTATCGCCGCGCTGCACACGGCTGGACTGGCGACTCTTACGCACACGCCAAGCCCGATGGCGTTCCTGCGCGAAATTTGCGGGCGGCCGGAGAACGAAAAGCCGTACATATTGCTGGTTTGCGGATATCCGGCCGACAACTGCGTGGTCCCGCAAGCGGGCGGTGTGCGCCGACCGCTCGCCGAGGCCGTCACCTGGCTGTAGGCGCGCTTCCCGAAAGCAAGAAGCGGATGGAATGGCGGACCGGATTCGGTGCATCTAGGCGGCATCGAAACCGGGCGAAAGGACGCCGCCATCATGACCGGATTGAAATTCGTGGCGCTTGCCACGGAAACCACCCGCGCCCTGCAGGCGGGTAACCCCGACGCCAATGGGCGGACGCCTGAGCGCCAGATCTCGGACGGCTCCGGCGTGCCCTGCCGCCACTGCCTGAGCGACGTGGCCGCGGGCGAGCCGTTCCTGATTTTGGCCCATCGGCCGTTTCCCGACGCTCAGCCCTATGCCGAGACCGGCCCGATCTTTCTGCACGCGGAACCCTGCGAACGTCACGGCGAGAGGGCCGAGGTGCCGGCCCTGTTCCGGAGCCGGGCCCAGGCCCTGGTCCGCGGCTACGGTAAGGACGACCGCATCGTCTACGGCACCGGGCAAGTGGTCCCCTCGGCCAAAATCGGCGCGGTCGCGCGGGACCTGCTCGCGCGCCCTGAGGTCGCCTACCTGCACCTGCGCTCGGCCAGCAACAATTGCTACCAGTGCCGCATCGAGCCGGGGTTGGGTTAGACCGTGTCCTCGTAGAAGAGAACTGGCTCGGCAGCTGTCCACCGATGTCGGCTTTGGGGTCAACACCGGACGTGTCGGAGGGCCGGTCGGAACGGGGAAAGCTGGCCAAACGCCGACTTCCCGTATCGACACCGAAAGTTCCGTGTAGCGTTCGAGAAACGCGGTTATCCTATGGCCCGACTGGGGGACAACCTGAGTAAGAGGGGGCCGACATGACGACAGTGGTAGCAACCCACGCCGTGGGCGACATGGATACATGGCTTGCGGGCGGCAGCGAGCGTCAAGAATTGTTCAAGGGCTTCAGTTCCGGCTACAAAATCTTCAGGCACGCCGAGAAGGGCGAAGTGTCGATCGTTTTGGAGGGTGTCGACCTTGAGAAGATGAAGGCTACGCTCGGGTCATCCGAGGCTGCAGAGGCGAAAGCGAGACACACAGTCATTGAGCCAGTCCAGATTTACATCGAGATCGAGGGCGGGACATAACCCTTTCGGTTGGGTCGGGGGATCGAGCTCGCTACTAGCAGCGTGAGCAAAGACGGCGAACTCCATAGCGAAAGCGCGTCCCACGCCATCGTGCTGGGTTGCGGCAGGAGCGGCACGTCCATTTTCGGCGAGTTGTTCGCGGGTCTGCCCGGCTACAGCTATTATTCGGAACCGCCGTTCGAAGATCTTGCCAGCTACGGCTACGCGGCGCCGGTGGCAATCAAGGTGCCCAAGCCCGCGCGCGGGCGGCCCACATCGCCCGGTCTGCCGTTCCTAGTGTCGGAGCTCTGCGCCGCGGTGCCGGAGCCGCGACAAATTTTCTGGCTGGTGCGCCATCCGCTCGATGCGATTTGCTCCCTGCGGGTCGGGATTTCCAAGAACTGGGGGCACCACCCGCGGCCGCCGGATTGGGAGAGCTGGCGCAGCCAGCCGCTGCTACGGCGTTGCGCGCACCACTGGCTCCACATCAACTCTCTGGGCTACGAGCAGGTCCGGCACCTGGCACGACTGCACCGCTTCGAAGACATGATCGCCGACCCGCTCGGCGTGGCACGGGCGGTCTGCGCCGAGGTCGGATTCGACCCGGGACCCTGCGAGGAATCGCTGCGGCGTTGGGCGCGGCGGGTCCAGGACCAGGACAACGACGACTTCGGGGAAGCCGAATGCTCGAAGCCCTACTCCCGGCCTGACCACGCAACCAAGGTCGGGCGCTGGCGGGAAAACCTGAGCGCGGCGGAGGTGGCCGAGCTGGGTCCCCTGGTGGCGGAGGTCGCCGCGCGATTCGGTTACGTGCTGGCGTAACCGGGCGTCGGGCTAACCCTTCTCCTCGAAGAGATGCACGTCGCGTTGCGGGAAGGGGATGGAGATGCCCTCGGCGTCGAGGCGCTGCTTGACCGCCTTGTTGAGGTCGAACAGCAGGTTCCAGTAATTCTCGGCGTCGGTCCAGCAGCGCAGGTCGAGGTTGACCGAGCTGTCGCCCAGCTCCTTGACCAGGACCTGGGCTTCGGGCTCGGCATTGACCCGGCTGTCCGAGGTCATGATCTCCAAGAGCGCGGCCTGCGCCTTGTCGATGTCGTCGCCATAGCCGATGCCGACCACGACATCCAAGCGTCGCGTTCCGGCGCGCGAGTAGTTGCGGATGGCGCGGCTCCAGATCTGCCCATTGGGCGCTTCGAGATAGACGCCGTCAAAAGTGCGCAAGATAGTTGTGAACAGGCGGATCTCCTCGACCGTCCCGGCCAGGCCTTCGGCATCGATATACTCGCCAATGCGGAACGGGCGCAGGAATAGCAGCATGATGCCGGCGGCGATGTTCTGCATCGTGCCTTGAAGCGCCAGGCCGATCGCCAGGCCGGCGGCGCCGAGCAGGGCGATGATCGAGGTGGTCTGGACCCCAAACTGGGCCAGCACTGCGACCAGCACAAACACCAGGATGGCGTAGCGCACGATGCTGGCGATCACCGGCTTGAGGGTCTCGTCGACCCGCGTCGCGCGGCCCAGCATCCGGAGCACGCTGCGCCGGGCCCAGCCCGCGACGAAGATGCCGGCGACCAGGATCGCCACGGCGCCGAGAATTTCGAGCCCGTAATCAGCGCCCGAATCGATAAACCGGTTCAGGGTATTGAGCACCTATTCCTGCTGCTGTTCCATTTTTCTCCCCCAAGTTTCGCGCGCCGGCGCGCGGGGCCAGGCCCGTAGGGCCGGGCCCGTCCAGATCGAATGAACTACTCCTTGATGTCGGCCTTAACCCGCATGCGGATGATCTTGTCCGGATCGTCGACCGTGCCGCTCTGGCTCCCGGCCGGCGCCTTCTTGATTTTGTCGACCGCGTCCATGCCCTCGATTACCCGGCCCCAGACGGTGTATTGATTGTCCAGGAATCGCGCCGGCGCGAAGGTGATGAAAAACTGGCTGTCGGCGCTATGCGGGCTCTGCGAGCGGGCCATGCCGAGGGTGCCGCGCAGGAAGGGCTCGGCGGAGAACTCGGACTTGATGTTCTGGCCCGAGCCGCCGCGCCCGGTGCCGGTCGGATCGCCGGTCTGAGCCATGAAGCCTTCCATGACCCGGTGGAACACGATGCCGTCGTAAAAGCCTTCCCGAGTCAGCTCTCTGATCCGGGCGACGTGATTGGGCGCCAAGTCGGGCAGCATCTCGATCACCACGGTGCCGTGCTCCAGCTCCATGACGAGGGTATTTTCCGGGTCCGGGGCGGCCCCGGCATCGCCTGTGTTTGCGGTCATGATAAATCCAAATATTAGCAGTGATTTCAGAAAGTTGTTCATTTTTCCCAACCTATAGAATCAGTCCATTGCTTGGCGCAGATTGGTGTCCAGTTTAGCCATGAATTGCTCCGTGGTCAGCCACGGTTGATTGGGGCCGATCAGGAGTGCCAGATCCTTGGTCATGTCGCCGTCCTGCACGGTATCGACGCAGACCTTCTCGAGGGTTTCGGCGAAGCGCACCACCTCGGGCGTCTCGTCGAAGCTGCCGCGGTAGTAGAGCCCGCGGGTCCAGGCGAAGATCGAGGCGATCGGATTGGTCGAGGTCGCCTCGCCCTTTTGGTGCAGGCGGTAGTGGCGGGTCACGGTGCCGTGGGCCGCCTCGGCCTCAATGGTCTTGCCGTCCGGGGTCGTCAGCACCGAAGTCATCAGGCCGAGCGAGCCGAAGCCCTGGGCCACGGTGTCGGACTGGACGTCGCCGTCGTAGTTCTTACAGGCCCACACGAAGCTGCCCGACCATTTGAGCGCGGCC
>CAXMQD010000404.1:0-3576 GCA_964194965.1 uncultured Acidimicrobiia bacterium
ATGCTGCTGCTGGCGGCCGCGCTGGGTCTCTCCTCGATCATCGGCGCTGGGCTCCTGATGCGGGGCTACCAGATGGGCGCGAACGCCTCGGTGGCGTTGTTCGACTATTCCTACCTGATCTGGGCGGCGCTGGTCTCGACCGCGCTGTGGGGCCATGCACCGACCCTGACCGGGCTGGCCGGGCTGGCGCTGATCATGCTGGCCGGCGTGATGGCGGTCGCACCCAAGCGCCATGCGGTGATGAAGAGCGAGGGCGCGGCCACGGTGTCGTGAGGCAGGACCGTGTCCGGTGCCGAGCGGGGTGGTGGTGGCGTGGGGGGCGGTGCGTCCTGAGCCCGCCCCCTCCCCTGTGCAACCTGGGACATGGGTAACAGTTCAGACCGGCAACATGGGTAACACATTTCCATATTTGTTCTCATTGCTGTTGTTGCGGTTGTGGGCTTGTGGGCAATGCGTTTGCATTGTCCACAAATCCACATCCTTGCTTGGTGCGCTTGCGCCGTGCCGGCTTGCGCAAGACCCCGGCGGCATCAAGCGTGCCCAACATCACCGGCCCGAACATGACCGTCCAAAGCCCGCCGCCGGCCTCGGCAAGTCCGACCGGCTCGCCGGCAAGCGTCTCGCTGATATAGACCCTGACGCCGCACCAGCGGATCTCGCCGGAGTGACGCACCCGGCGCACCTCGAGATCGCCGGCATAGTCCGGCGACTTGAGCCGGCCGCTCCAGAGCCGTGCGCTGGGCCGATAGAGGCTGGCCGGGGGCACCAGGCCAAGCGCCTCATGGGGCCGCTCTTCGTTATAGGTCTTGCGGAACCGCTCGAAGCGCCGGGCCTGGCCGGCCAGCGTTGGGGCCGGCGGGCTGGCGGTGTCCTGGCTCAAGGTCAGATGCATCCGCTCATGGCGCCCGTTCTGATCGGGCCGGCCAGGCGCGATCCGCTCGGGCCTGATGCCGGCCTTGACCAGCCGCACCGCCAGCGGCGACAGGCCGCCGGCCCCGGTCGAGGCAAACGGCGGCCCGTTGTCGCTCCTGAGCGCCCTGGGCAGGCCGTATTCGCGGAATGCGGCGTCGAACAGCGGCCAGACATGGCCGGCATCGTGGCGGCGGATGGCCTGCACCCGCAGCAGGTAGCGGGTGGCCCCATCCGACAGCGTGAACGGCTCGCAGCGCGCCCCATCGCCGGTTCGGAACCAGCCCTTGAAATCGGCGCACCAGACATCGTTGGCATCATCGCAGTGGGCGAACGGCGCGGTGTGGGGCGGCGTGCGCTGGCGCAGCTTGCGCCGGTGAACCAGCCCCCGGCGCTCCAGCAGCACGCCGATCGTGCTCGGCGCTGGCCAGGACAGCTCCGGGGCCAGGGCCGCAAGCCGCGCACGCAGCTTCTTGGGGCCCCAGGTCGGATGCTCGTGGCGCAGCCCCAAAACCGCCGCCTCGACCTCCAGGCCCATGCGATGAGGGCAGTCGAGCGGCGCCTTCGAGCGGTCGCCCAACCCGCAAATACCGCCAGCCGCATAGCGACCTCGCCACTTGTAACCGGTCTTGCGGCTGATCGCGAAGTGTCGGCACAGCTCGGAAATCGACGCCTCGCCACGCCCGCAAGCCAGCACAAACTTCAGCCTCTCTTCCACCACACAGGACTCCTCCCACGGCATCGCTGAACCTCCCTGGTTGCAAGGCACTGTTACCTGTTACCCATGTTGCCGGTCTGAACTGTTACCCATCTACCCGGTTCGGACCCCCCATCCCTCCCCCCGGTGGGGAGAGGGAGGCTCACCGCACGGGCGTCATTCCCGCAGGCGCGGGAATCTCCTAGTTTACCGATCGGGATAACTTTCGCTTCAGGACTCCAAGGATCCGTCCGCATGATCAGACTCGCTGCAATCGTGCTGTTCCTGACCCCGGCCGCCGCCCAGGCGCATGCAACCGGGCGGGGGCTGGTGCTGCTGCTGCCCACCGGTCTCTACATGACCGCCGGGGCGCTGGCGGTGCTGGCCTCCGTGATCGTGCTCACGGTGCTGCCGGCCCGGGCGCTGCGCGCCACCTTCCGGCCCCGCCTGCTGTGGTCGCGCCCGCCCGGCGGCGGCGAAACCGCGGTCAGTCTCGCCGCATTCGCGGTTCTCGCGGCGCTGGTTCTCGCCGGCCTCACGGGATCGCGCGACCCGCTCGCCAACCCGCTGCCGCTGACCATCTGGGTGCTGTGGTGGGTCGGCTTCACCCTGGCGCAGGCGGTGTTCGGCGACCTCTGGCGCTGGGCCAACCCGTGGACCGGGCTGCACCGCCTGGTCGCCCTCGCCCCGCCGTTCAGCCTGCCCGCGCGACTTGGCTACTGGCCCGCGGTCGCCGGCCTGCTCGCCTTCGGCTGGTTCGAACTGGTCGACATCGCCCCCGCCGACCCCACCCGTCTCGCCCGCGCCGTCGCCGCCTATTGGGCCGTGAGCTTCGCCGGCATGGTCCTGTTCGGCGCCGAGGCCTGGCTGGCGCGGGCCGAGTGTTTCACTGTCTTCTTTGGCTTCATCGCCCGGCTGGCCCCGGTGCGCGCCCACGGCGGCGAGACCCGCGCCGCCGCTCCCGGCGCCGACCTGCTCGCCCACCCGCCGCTGCCCGTCAGCGGCGCGTTATTCCTTTTGCTGGCGCTCTCCACGGTGTCCTTTGACGGGCTGAGCAAGACGTTCTTCTGGCTCGCCCGGATCGGCGTAAATCCGCTGGCCTTCCCTGGCCGCTCCGCCGTGGTCTGGGAGAATACCGCCGGCCTGATCGGCGCCTGGGCAGCGCTGACCCTGGCCTTCGCGGTCTGCAATCTCGCCGGGCTGGCGCTGGCGGGGGAGCGCGGACGGTTCCGGGAAAGCTTCGGCCGCCTGGCGCTGGCGATCACGCCGATCGCGCTCGGCTATCACCTGGCGCATTACCTGCCGGTCCTGCTGGTCAACGGCCAGTACGCGCTGGCAGCGGTGGCCACCATCCTGGGGCTTGGCGAGGTCCATGTTACCACCTCGTTCTTCAACACCACCCAGACCGTGCGCCTGATCTGGCTGACCCAGGCCGGCGCCATCGTCGTCGGCCACATCGTCGCCGTCGCCGTCGCGCACCGCCTGGCGCTGGAGCTGTTCCCCGATCCGCGCCGCGCCGCGCTCAGCCAGATCCCGCTTTCGGCGCTGATGGTGCTCTATACGTTGCTGGGGCTGTGGCTGCTGGCCTCGCCGACCGGCGCATGAACGCCTGGGCGCCAAAATATTCTGGACAATTCATTGGTGCACAGACAACCTCGACCCCAGAAAAGACGTGAAAGGCCGGGAGTGAAGACGGCCAAGGGAGGTAACGCAATGACTCAGAAAACAACGGCAATTCAAGCCCCGGCCGCCAAGGCGCCATCGCGCCGAACGGTGCTGAAAAGCCTGGCCGCCACTGGCGGCGCGCTGGCCGGCGCCCAGGCGCTGCCCGGCCTCGTTCCCTATATCCAGGCGCAAAGCTCGGCGCCGATCAAGATCGGCTTCCAGGTCCACCGCACCGGCATCGGCGCCGCCTATGGCCGCTGGTACGACCGCACCACCACGGCGGCGGCGCGGGTGATCAACGAGGC
>CAXMQD010000405.1:0-3028 GCA_964194965.1 uncultured Acidimicrobiia bacterium
TGAGCGATATCCAATCCCCGATCGCCGATCGTGAGGTCATCGCGACGCGCCTCGCCCGGGTGCGCGACCGTGTCGCCGAGGCGGCGCGCGCGGCCGGGCGCGATCCGGCCGAGGTAACCCTGGTCGCGGTCGGCAAGGTCCACGGCGCTGCCTACATCGAAGCTGCGCTCGGCGCCGGTCAGCGGGTCTTCGGCGAGAACCGGGTACAGGAAGCCGAGAGCAAGTTTCCGGCACTCAAGGCGGCCCATGAGAATTTGGTGCTGCACCTAATCGGCCCGTTACAGACCAACAAGGCGCGTGAAGCGGTCCAGCTGTTCGACGTCATCGAGACCTTGGACCGGCCCAAGCTGGCCCGCGCCCTGGCCAAGGAGATGGATAGGCTCGGACGGCGGCCCGTCTGCTACGTCCAAGTCAACACCGGCGAGGAGGCCCAAAAGGCCGGCGTGACGCCGGCGGAAGCCGACACGCTGATCGCGCTTGCCCGCGATGAACTCGGTCTGCCGGTCGAGGGCCTGATGTGTATTCCGCCCTTGGACGACGAGCCCGCACTCCACTTCGCGCTATTGGCCGCGATCGCCAAGCGCAATGGGCTCGCCAAGCTGTCCATGGGCATGACCGCGGATTTCGAGATCGCGATCCGCTTCGGTGCCACTCATGTCCGGGTCGGAACCGCGATTTTCGGCCCGAGGCCTACGCGCAAATAGCAGACGGCTGGCATTCGACGCCGCGACATCACGGTGGTTCGGTACCGAGCTAAGCCGGCTCGATTATTTTCATCTTGGTTAGGTCGCGTAGCAAGCGCGTCCGGTCCTCGACGGCTTGGTCCGGAAAGGCGGTCGCGATGTCGGCGCCGGAAAAGCGCTCTTGGGCGATAATCCAGGCGACCAGCCGGTCGCTGCCGGGCGGGATCGGGACCGCCCGCGCCTTGTCGGCCAGGACCCAATCATCGCCGGTCCTGACCACCGACAGGCCGCGTGCCCGCACTCGAAAATCGGGGGCGAGGATAGCATCGGGTAACTGGAAACCGCCGCGATGGTAGCGAAACTCTCGCCGAAAGCGCTGGAATTGTTCGAGCGCCTCTGGGTTGGCCGCTATTTCGCCGAATCGTCGGGCAAGACGGCTCATATGGTCCGTGAGACCTTTGTCGTCGCTGCCTGGGCCCGGCACATTGGCCCGGAACAAGGGGTCGCCGATCGCCATCTCGTATACCAAGTCGAGAAAATCGATTCCGATCACCGCGGTCAATCCCAAGGACACATGCAGCGCGCTCGAGTCGCTCGCCAGCGCGTCGTGGTACTGACCGCGAGGCAGGTACAAGAGGTCCCCCGGCCGCATTGTTACTTCCATGAGAACCTCACCCTTGGCCCGGTCGTGATGGGCCTGGCCGTAATGCCTGTAGCGCGGGTGGGCGATGGGCTTGTCGGCGCGGGTTTTATAAACCTGCCATACCTTCTCGCCTTCCAAATGGATGGCGTAGACATCGTGGGTATCGAAATGGGAATCGAAGGCTTGGCGCTGTTGCCAGGAGCAATAGACATTGGCCTGTGCCTTGGCGCCAAGTGCGTTTTCCAGCGCACCGGCAACAGATCTCAGCCCCGGGCTCAGCGTGTCCACGTCGTTGGCGACCAGAGATGCACCTTGGCGCAGCAGCGCCGTGACGCGCGTGGCGTCCGGCTGCATCAATTGGGCATTATTACGGTCGATGCTGGGCCGGCAATAATCCGCGACCGGAACGACCTTCTTGTCGAGCATTAGCTGGAGCGAAATTCCACTCCAAACCGAGGTCATGTTCAGCATGTCGTTGAGCGTCCGCCAGGACATGACCGAGGCAAACTTGTCCGGCGTGCCGGGGATGTAGAGCGGTTTCTTGTCGTGATATTCGGCGAAGAACTCTTCGGGCGTGACCGGGTGAATAAGCTCGGCGAAAGTGCGATTCTTCTCGGTCATGATGGTGCTGCCCAGGACGGCTATATCCGACCGAACTATATCAGCAATCACCTCTATTCCAATGGATTTCAGCGCCTATCCGGACCCGCGATTGGCCCGACCCGGTGTCTCGCCGGTCCCGACGCAGACCCGGGTCCCGGGCTTGGCATCGCGCAGCACGGTCAACAGATCGGGCAAGGCGAGGGCGATGCAGCCCTGGGTCGGCGCGTAGTCGTCGCGCGCGACATGCAGGAAGATCGCGCTGCCCGCGCCCGGCACCGGCGGATCGTCGTTGTGACCCAAGATCACGATCGCGTCGTAGATGCCATCGTCGCGCCACAACCGCTCGTGACTGGCCGCGAAGGGCCGCCGCACTTGGCTGTTGTAGGCGGGCTCGGCCGGGTCGTCGCACCAGCCGTCCTCGGGCGATAGCGGTGTCGCGGGCAACCCAGTCTCGGGCCGCGTCAGGCGGTCCGGCCGATAGAGCAATCGGCGCAGCGGGAAACAGCCAAGTGGCGTTGCGCCGTCGCCTTCGCGTTTGTCGGCGACGACGCCGGCCGGGCCGATGGCGCAGCGCCACGCCCGCACACCAAAGGCGGCGCGCCAAGTGCCGTCCGGATCGCGCGCGACGATGAGGTCCATGGTCTTTAGAACGTCATGCGGTATTCGGAACCGGCGCGCCTAAAACTGGTGGCCGAAGCGGCTCGCCTTGGTGGCCAGGTAGAAGTCATTGTGGGCGTTGGACGGGAAGGCGTGGGGCACGCGCTCCTCGACCGTGATGCCGCAGTGCGCCAGCGCCGCCACCTTGTCCGGATTGTTGGTCAGGAGGCGCACCCGGCCGAAGCCGAGTTGGCGCAGCATGCCGGCTGCTGGCAGGTAGATGCGCTCGTCGGCGTCGAAGCCGAGCTGCTCGTTGGCTTCCGCGGTGTCCGCGCCGCGGTCCTGAAGCTGATAGGCGCGCAGCTTGTTGACCAAGCCGATGCCGCGGCCTTCCTGGGACAGGTACAACAGCACGCCACAGCCGGCGTCGTGGATCGCCGCGATCGCACCCTGGAGCTGATCGCCGCAGTCGCAGCGCAGGCTGCCCAGCAGGTCGCCGGTG
>CAXMQD010000406.1:0-2424 GCA_964194965.1 uncultured Acidimicrobiia bacterium
GCCGATGGATTGGCGCTGATCGGCGAAATCGTCCAGATTTACGACGCCTATCCGGATTTCACGACCGAGGTGCTGGTCGCCTCGGTGCGCAACTCGGCCCACGTGGTCGAAGCCGCCAAGATGGGCGCGCACGTCGCGACCCTTCCGCCGGCGATACTGCAAGCCATGTTCAAGCATCCGCTGACCGACAAGGGCCTCGATGCTTTCCTGTCCGACTGGGCCAAGACCGGCCAGTCGATCCTGAACCAACGAACGGACAACGCGGCCGAATGACTCAGAACCGCAGCGACGCGGCGCCGGAAAGACCAGGCCGCAAGAACGCGGCCCGGAACGCGGCCGGGAAAGCAGGCGGCGCGGCGGCCACGGCCGAGCAGGTCGCCGATTACCTGCGCCAGCATCCGGATTTTTTCGATCATAACGCCGAGTTGCTCGATGCCATCGCGCCGGTCGGGGCCCAAGGGGCGGGGACCCAAGGGGTGGTCGATCTGCGGCACTACATCGTCGAGCGGCTGCGCGGCGAATTGGCCGAGATGTCGGCCCTGCGCGACGACATGGTGGTGACCGGGCGCACAAATCTTGCGGCGCAGGCGCGCGTCCACAAGGCGATCCTGGCGCTACTCGCGGCACGCAGCTTCGAGCACTTCATCGAGACGCTGACCACCGATCTCGCGGTCATCGTCGACCTCGATGTGGTGACGCTCGGCGTCGAACAGAACGGCGAGGACGCGATCCGTGTGCGCACCCCGGGCGTCTACAGCCTCGAAACCGGCACCGTCGACCGCCTGATCGGACCCAGCCAGGCCGTCGCTCTGCGCGCGGCCGTGGAGGGCGACGCCATGATATTCGGGCCCGGCGCCGGTTTGGTCGCCTCCGATGCGCTGCTCCGACTGTCGATCGGCAGCACCACGCCGACCGCGCTCCTGGCGCTGGGATCGCGCGAGCCGGGCCAGTTTCATCCCGGTCAGGGCACCGAGTTGCTTAGCTTCCTGGCCCGGGTCGTAGAGAGTAGTATTCGCGGATGGCTCAATCTGCCCGAGTGATCGAGGCGCGCGCCGCGCCGGATCTCCGCGCCGCCATCGACGATTGGCAAGCTTGGCTGCGTAACGAGCGCCGCGCCGCGGTCAACACCCGCGCCGCCTACTTGGGCGATCTCGCGCGTTTCCTGGACTTCACCAGCGAACATCTAGGCAAGCCGCCGGGCCTGCGCGATCTTGACGAACTGAGGCCGGCGGATTTCCGCGCCTGGCTGGCGGCGCGGGCGAATGGGGGCGCGAGCCGCGGTACCCGGGCGCGCGGCCTTTCGGTCGTGCGTGGCTTTTATCGCTGGCTGGCCAGGGCCGGACTCGCCGACAACCCGGCGGTGACCGCGCTCAAGACACCGCGTCTGCCCCGGTCCGTACCCAAGGCGCTCGGCGTCGAGGAGGCCCGCGACCTGTTGGACACGGCGCCGGCGTTGGCGCGCGCCGGTTGGATCGGCAAGCGTGACCTGGCCGTGCTCACGCTGCTCTATGGCGGCGGCCTGCGGCTCGGCGAGGCATTGTCCCTGAGCCGGCGCGAGGCGCCGGTCGCGGGGCAGGAGGCACTCACGGTCACCGGCAAGGGCGGCAAGGACCGCATGGTGCCGCTTCTGCCGGTGGTGATCGAGGCGGTCCAGGACTACCTCGCCGCCTGCCCCTTCGAACTGGACCCCGAGGGGCCGCTGTTCCTCGGCGCGCGCGGCAAGGCGCTGGGTGCGCGGCAGGTCCAGGCGCGGGTGGCGGCGCTCCGGGTCCACCTCGGCTTGCCCGAGACGGCGACGCCGCACGCGCTGCGCCACAGCTTCGCCACCCACCTGTTGGCCGGCGGCGGCGATTTGCGCGCGATCCAGGAGTTGCTGGGCCACGCCTCGCTCTCCACCACCCAACGCTACACCGACGTCGATGCGGCCGGGCTGCTGGCGGTTTACCAGCGCGCCCATCCCCGAGCGCGCGGGTAATTCAACAGTTTCTTAATACTGATTCTTAGAGATCGCGCGGAAAATCAGGCGGCCCGTGGGTTGCGATGACCGGAATCGCCACGCCCTGCGTTCCTGGGCGCTCCTGGGCGCTCCTGGGCGCTCCTGGGCGCTCCGGGCCGAAAATCTTCGACTAAATGACCGGGGGAGGCCGGTCCATGGGGCAATTTTTAAGGATTTTTGGTTTACAACCACGAACCGAGACCCCACTCCGCAGCGTGAAATTCGGAGGATATGAAGATGCGTTTCCTGCTCGCCGCGCTTTTCGCGATCCCACTGATCCTAGGTGTCCCCGCCGAGGGCGACGCCGCGGGCAAGAACAAGAATAAGGGCAAGGGCGGCCCGACCTTGACCACCACCCAGGGCAAGGCCGACAAGGGCAAGCCGGACGGCGTCTCCACGGCGGCGCTGGTTGCCACCATCATCTCGGC
>CAXMQD010000407.1:0-2122 GCA_964194965.1 uncultured Acidimicrobiia bacterium
CGTCGCCGCGGCCCGCGAGCTGCTGGCCGAGGGCCAGGCAATCGGCCGGCGCATGGACTTCCTATGCCAAGAGTTGAACCGGGAAGCGAATACCCTATGCGCCAAGTCCCAGGACGTGGCCCTGACCCGGATCGGGCTCGATCTCAAGGCGGTCATCGACCAACTGCGCGAGCAAGTCCAGAACATCGAATAGGCGAGGCCAGGGGAGCGCGGATAACGCATGAGCCAAGGGGGGATCGAGCGGCGCGGCCTGATGCTGGTGCTGTCCTCGCCGTCGGGCGCGGGCAAGACCACTATTTCGCGCAAGCTGCTGGACCGGGACGACAACCTCACGCTTTCGGTTTCGGCGACGACCCGGCCCATGCGCCCGGGCGAGACCGAAGGTGTCGATTACTTGTTCGTGGACCAGGCACGCTTCGACGCGATGGTGGCGGAAGGGGCGTTTCTCGAGCACGCCACCGTGTTCGAACATTGCTACGGCACGCCCCGGGCGGCGGTCGAGGCCGCGCTCTCGGCTGGCCGGGACGTGCTCTTCGACATCGACTGGCAGGGCACCCAGCAGGTCGCCGAAAAGGCCCGCGAGGATCTGGTCGGCGTGTTCATCCTGCCGCCCTCGACCGGGGAGTTGGAGCGGCGCCTGCGCGCCCGGGCCCAGGACCCCGACGAGGTGGTGCGCGGCCGCATGGCCAAGGCCGCCGATGAGATGAGCCACTGGGCCGAGTACGACTACATCGTGGTCAATGAGGACGTGGAGAAGAGCGTCGCCGCAGTGCAATCGATCCTCGAGGCCGAGCGCCTGCGCCGGGACCGCCGGGTCGGCCTGCACGATTTCGTCGAAAGCCTGCGCCGCGGGAGCTAACCCAGGTTTTCGAGTTCCCGCGCCAGCGCGCAGAATTCCTCGACCGTCAATTCCTCCGCGCGCGCGGTTTCGGGTACATTGGCGGCGGCGATCAGGGCGGGGGTGTCCGCGCCCAGGCTCCGCAAGCTCTGACGCAGCATTTTGCGGCGCTGGCCGAAGGCGGCGCCGGTGACCCGCTCGAGCGCCGCCATCGAGGCCGGCGCCAGGGGCCGGGCGCGGGGCCGGAGACCGACCACGGTGGAGACCACTTTGGGCGGCGGCGTGAACGCGCGCGCCGGCACCTCGAACAATGGCCGGGCCTCGCAGAGCCACTGGGTCACGATCGATAGCCGGCCGTAGGCCTTGGTCGCGGGGATGGCCGTCAGGCGCTCGGCCACCTCCCTCTGAAACATCAGCACCAGTCCGGCGAAGGCGTTGGGCTCGGTGGCGAGGGCGGTGAGCCAGCGCAGCAGCAGCGGCGTGGCGACGTTGTAGGGCAGGTTGGCGACGATACGCCGCGGTGTGCTGCCCAGGGTGCCGGCGTCGACGTCCAGGGCATCCGCCTCGACCACCTCCAGGCGGTCCGGATAGGCGGCGGCGAGTTCCCCAAGCGCGTCGAGGCAGCGGCGGTCCTTCTCGATCGCGATCAGGCGCTGCGTCCCGGCGGCGAGCAATGCCCGGGTCAGGCCGCCCGGCCCCGGCCCGATCTCGATCACCGTGCCTTGGGCCAAATCGTTGTCCGGGGCCGGAATGAAATCCGCCATGGCGCGGACCATGCGGCCGGTCAGGTTGAGATCGAGCAAGAAGTGCTGACCGAAAGACTTGCGCGCGGACAATCCGTGGCGGGCGATGACTTCGCGCAGGGGCGGGAGGTCTGGCGGCAGCGCTGGGCCGGCCTCAGGCAACGGAGCGTGCCCGGGCCCGGGCGCGTGCCAGGGCCATGTCGCGGGCGGTTTCGAGCGCGGCGAGCAGGCTCCGCGGGTCGGCCCGGCCCTGGCCGGCGATGTCCAGCGCGGTGCCATGATCCGGCGACGTGCGGACAAAAGGCAGGCCAAGGGTGATGTTGACGCCGCGCGCAAAGTCGATGGTCTTGAGCGGGATCAGCGCCTGGTCGTGATACATGCAGAGCGCGGCGTCGTAGCGCGCGCGCGCCGCCTCGTGGAACAGGGTATCGGCCGGCGCCGGGCCGTCGACCGCGATGCCGTCCGCGCGCAGGGCCGCGACCGCGGGCGCGATGATCTCGGTTTCCTCGCGGCCGAGCGCGCCGCCTTCCCCGGCGTGAGG
>CAXMQD010000408.1:0-6403 GCA_964194965.1 uncultured Acidimicrobiia bacterium
ACTACGACCCCGGCTTGCGGCGTGTCGCCGCGCGACGACGCCCAGGTCCGCGCCGCTTCACCGCAGAGGCAGACGTGAACCAGAATGCCGCCGAGCGGACCCGTGGCGCGCAGCACCTCGGTCAGACGTCCACGCAACGCGGCCTGATCGTCGCTCAACTCGCGACCGCCCGGGATGCGCACCTCGTAGGACATGGTAACCCGCTGGGCGCCGCCGGCGGCGCGCCACAGGCGGTACAGCTTGACGCCGGCGTCGAACTGGCGCTGGCTGATCTGGCTGCGGTTCAGGTAGCGGTCGAGCGCGGACTGGGTGGTCACGCGCCGGTGGAATACGCCGGCATCCGCGCCGGGTTCGCTGCGGATCACGTCGCCGTGCTGGTAGCGCTCGGGCGGACCCTGATCGGCGGGACCGAGTGGGATTTTTCGGTCGCGGCGCCGCTTGGCCGCCCTAGTCACGAGACCTCGCCTCCGAAAATCCGGCGATCAGCGCGTGCCGGATTCGCAGATAGGTTTCGCGGAAGGCATGATCGTGGCGTCGCAACGCCTCGGCGCGGCGGCAACCATAGAGCACCGTGGAGGGATCGCGATCGAGCACTTTGCCGATCGCCGCCAATGAAACTCCGGGGCAAAGCTCGCGGATCAAGCACATGGCCAGGTGCCGCGCGCGCACTTGCGGCTGCCGCTGGCCCGGCGCGATCAGGGCCGCGCGGTCGATGCCGGTGCCGCGCACCACCGCGTCCCGTATCGCCACCATGCGTGCAACCCGGCGGCCTGGACCGCCCGGTCCGCACGCGCTGGCCGCACCAGCACCGGGATCGGGCACCGGCATCAGCCGGCCGGGTACCAGGAGTCCGGCCGCGAGCGCCGCCGCGTCGCTCAGGCCGAGTGCCCGCCCGATCGCGGTCGCCGACATGCCGCGCGCCCGCATGGCCGCGACGCGGGCGTCAAGAGACTTCGATTTATGACTCTCTTGCGGTTGCGAAAGTAGTCGTTTGTTCTCATGCATAAGACGCATAATGTGCATCGACGGGGCGCACTGCAAGCAAAAAATGCGCGCCATACATTGGACACCGGAAAAATATACGATAGTATGCACATCATGCATGACGATGACGAAGAAACCGCAGAGACCGACCCGTCACGGGCACCGGACCTGGCGGCCCGTATTCGGGCGCTGCGGGTGTCTCTAGGACTGTCCCAGGCCAGCTTCGCCGACCGAATCGGGGTCGACCAGTCCAATGTCTCGCGCTGGGAGAACGGCGCGCCGCCCGACGACGCCCACATCGTCCGGCTAGCCGATCTGGCCGACCAGCATCCGGCCGCGTTCCGTTATGGCCGGCTTCCCGAAGCCGGCCCGGAGGCGCCGAAGCCGCATTGGGTGTCGGTGGTCGGCTACGTCGGCGCCGGCCAGGAGATCTTCGCCGTCGACGACCATGCGCTCGGCGCCGGCCTGGAAGAGGTCGAAGCGCCTGAGGGGGTCGGCAGAGCTCCCATGGTCGCGGTGCGGGTGCGCGGTGAATCCATGCATCCCCTGCGCGATGGCTGGCTGCTGTTCTACCGGCGCGACCAGCACGGCGTGCCCGATGCCTGCCTGAACCGCCTGTGCATCGTCAAGCTGGCGAGCGACGGGCCGGTCCTGGTCAAGGAGCTGCACCGCGGCTACCGCCACGGCCATTTCGTGCTGTCGAGTTGGAACGCGCCGCCGATCGAGGACGTGCGCCTGGACTGGGCCGCCGTGGTGCTCTCGATTCGGCCGTAGCCCCGGCCCTTCTATCGTGGGCCCCTGACCGGCCCCGAAACCAGCGACCTTCGGGATCCCGCCCGGCCCGCCCCCTTCGCGGCGTTGCCTAGATCGCGCGTTATGGCCGGGACATCGACCCGGCGCAATGCGGCGCTCCCTGACATACTCTCGGAGGTTGCTTCATGGGGCATTTCTCACAACGCGGCATTTGACTCTCCGATATTATGCGTGTTACGCATACTTCGATTCACCACTCGAGACCCGATCGAAGAGGACGCGATACCATGACCGAGACCGGCGAGACCGCCCCCGATCCGAAGCCGGCAACCAAGGCGCAACACCCCTTGGCCCAACGACGCCATCTGGCCCGCCTGCGCGGCCTGGCCGGCCGCCTCGACCAACAGTCGGCGCTGATCCGCAACGGCGGCCGCGACCCGCGCGCCGAGGCGCGGGCGGGCAAACTCGCCGACGAAGCATTCGCCATTCGCTGGGCCCTGCGCCGCATCGCCCCCGAAACCGAAGGCGTCGGTCAGACCCCGGATGGGCTCGGCGGCGCGGGCGTCGCGACGCGCCGCCCAACTTGAGCGCTTCGAGCACCGCTTCCTCGGCTCTGCGCGCCTCTCAGCCCGGCCATAATTCGCGCGGGATACTTTCCTTCAAGGCGCGATTCCAGCGCTAAAGACCGTGCACCAGGGAGCGATTGTGATAGCCTGCGCGCCTGGGCCCGCGAGCAGCGGGATTTTTTTCGAGACGAGGAATCCGTGCGAATACAAGCGACAGTAATGGAGAACCTGACCGCCGAGATTTTCGGGGCCGTCGGCTGCTCGGCCGAGGAGGCCGCGCGCATCGGCCGGCGCCTGGTGATGGCGAATCTGACCGGCCACGATAGTCACGGGGTGATTCGAATTCCGCGTTACGTTCAGTGGACGCAAGACGGCACCCTCGTGCCGGGCCAGACCGTCGAGATCGTCACCGAAAGCGAGTCCTTCGCCGTGGTCGATGGCCGCCACGGCTTCGGCCAAAGCGTCGGTGCCCAGGCGGTCGAGCTCGGCATCGCCAAGGCCAAGGCAAACGGCGTCGCGATCGTGGCACTGCGCAACTCGGGCCACTTGGGCCGGATCGGTGACTGGGCGGAGTTGGCGGTCGAGGCTGGGTTGATCTCGATCCACTTCGTCAACGTTGCCGGCTCGCTCCTGGTCGCGCCTTTCGGCGGCACCGAGAGGCGCATGGCCACCAACCCGGTGTGCATCGGCGTACCGCTCGACGACGGACCGCCGCTAATTCTCGATTTCGCGACCGCACTGGTCGCCGAGGGCAAGGTGCAGGTCGCGGCCAGCGGCGGCAAGGCCTTGCCGCCGGGCGCCCTGATCGGGCCCGACGGCGTGCCCAGCACCGACCCCAAGACGCTCTACGGCGAGGGCAACCACAACGATCCCAAGAACGGCCGTCTGGGCAAGGGCGCGATCCGCGCCATGGGCGAGCACAAGGGCTCAGGCCTGGCCTTGATGTGCGAGATGCTGGCAGGGGCACTGACCGGCTCCGGTTGCGCCGGGCCGGCCGAACGGCGCATCGCCAACGGCATGCTGTCGATCTACATCGATATCGAGGCCTTTTCCGGGAACCACGAATTCGGCGCCGAAGCGCGGGCCTATATCGAATTTTTCACCAGCGCGCTGCCGGCGGAGACGGGCGGCGAGGTGCTGGTCCCGGGTGAGCCGGAGCGGCGGCGGCGCGCGGCGCGCCTGGCGGACGGTTTGGAACTATCGGAGCAGGTCTGGCGCGATATCCTGGCAACGGCGGAAGCACTCGGCCTGGACCGGGCGGCAATCGCGGCGCGCGCTACCGGTTAGACTGTCGCAATGCAAGACCTGGCCCCATCTGGAATCGTTCTAGATGGGGCCAGGTCTTGCATTGCCATCGATTGGATCAATAGGCGCCGCCGCGTTCCGATTTCGGCGCAGCGCCACCGCCGCGAGTCTCCTCGACCATGGCTTTGGCGGCAGCGACCAAGAGGCGCTGATCGGACAGCAGCGTCACCAGCTGGAACCCGAGATCGATCATGCGCCGGGCGTAGGCGGCCGAGCCGCAGTGGATGCCGGGCACCACGCCGTGAGCCTTGGCGGCGGTCATGATTCGCTCGATCGGCTCGAGCAGTTCCGGTTCGGTATGGTCGAACTTGGGCGTATGGCCGAGCGAGAGCGCGAGGTCCGCCGGACCGATGTAAACCGCGTCCAGGCCCGGCGTGCTGACGATCGCCTCCAGGTTCCGAAGCGCCTCGACGGTCTCGATCATAGCCATGGTCAGCACGGTTTCGTTGGCGTGCTTCGGATAGTCGGCGCCGGCATAGATCAGCGCCCGGGTCGGCCCGAAACTGCGGTAGCCCGCGGGCGCGTAGCGGCAGGCGCCGACGAAACGCTCGGCATCCTCGCGATTGTTGACCATCGGGCAGATGATGCCGTAGGCGCCGGCATCCAACGCCTTCATGATGATCCCCGGCTCGAGCCAGGGAACGCGGACAAGCGGCACGGTCTCGGTAGTCGAGATTCCCTGGAGCATGGGCAGGGCGTTGGTGTAGTCGACCAGACCGTGCTGCATGTCGATGGTCAGCGAGTCCCAGCCCTGATGGGCCATGGCTTCGGCCGACACGCTGCTCGGAATCGCCAGCCAGCCGTTGACCGCGGCGCCACCGTCGCGCCACAGCTGGCGCAGCTTGTTCTCTCTCAAGATATTCCCCCTCGGGCCGAAAACTCGGTCTATTTCATCTATTTGTAGGGATCTGCGGCGTCGCGCAGGCCGTCGCCGAAGAAGTTAAAGGCCAGGATCAGCACGATCACCGGAATGACCGGCAGCATGAGCCAGGGATAGAGCGCGACCACATTGATATTCTGGGCCTCGTTGAGCAGCACGCCCCAAGAGGTGATCGGCGGGCGCAAGCCCAGGCCCAAGAACGAAAGCGCGGTTTCGCCCAGGATCATGGTCGGGATCGAGATCGTCGCCGAGGCGATCAGGTGGCTCATGAAACCAGGCATCAAGTGGCGCCCGATGATACGGCTCGGCGAGGCGCCCATCAAAAGCGCCGCCGTGCAGTAGTCCTCCTCGCGCAGCGAGAGCAGCTTGGAACGCACCGCGCGCGCGAGCCCGGTCCAATCGAGCAGGCCCAAGATTCCGCTAATGCCGAAATAGATCAGGATCGGATTCCAATTGGCGGGCAGCACCGCCGAGAGCGCCATCCACAGAGGAATTTCCGGGAACGAGCGGAAGATCTCAATGACCCGCTGGATGAGCACGTCGGCCAAACCGCCATAATAGCCGGCGATACCGCCGATAACCAAGCCCAGGGAGAAGCTGATGATGATGCCGATCAGCCCGACTGTGAGCGAGATGCGCGCGCCATAGACGATGCGCGAGAACATGTCACGCCCGAGACGGTCGGTGCCGAGCAGAAACAAGGTGCCGCCCTCGGGAGGACAGACAAAGTGGAAGCGCATGGGCAATGTGCCCCAGAACTCATAGTCGTCGCCCTGGCAGAAGAAACGGATCGGATAGATCGCGCTAGTATCCTCCCCCCAGATCCGGGCCAGGGTCTCCATGTCCAGGCCGTAGTTCCAGCCGTAGACGAAGGGCCCGACGAACTCGCCCTCGTGGAACAGATTGACCGACTGCGGCGGCGCGTAGATGAAGGGAACGTCTTCCTGGAACTCGACCTGAGTGTGCAGACTGTACGGCGCGATCCACTCGCTGATCACGATCGAGCCGTACATGAATAGAAGAACGATACCACTGATCACAGCGAGCCGATGGTGGCGCAGCTTCCACCACATGAGTTGCCACTGCGAAGCTAGATAGTAGCGCTCCTGTTCCGGGGTCAGATGTTCGACCGAATGGGGATCGAACGGCTCCTCGGAGACGAAGTGCCCGCGGCGGCCATCCACGGTGTTGCCGGGCGCGGTCATCGCGTAGCCCCGCCTTGCAACCGGATGCGTGGATCGAGCATGGCCAACGCCATGTCAGAGACCAGCACGCCGATGACGGTCAGGAACGCCAGGAACATGAGGAACGAGCCGGCCAGATACATATCCTGGCTCTGCAGCGCGCCCAGCAGCATGGGCCCGGTGGTCGGCAGCGAGAGCACGATCTCGACCACCGCCGCGCCGGAGATGACGCTGGGCAACATGCTGCCGATGTCGGCGATGAAGAAGTTCATCGCGATCCGGAACGGATACTTGATCAACAATCTCAGCGGCGAAAGGCCCTTGGCGCGCGCGGTCACGACGTACTGCTTCTCAAGTTCGTCGAGCAGATTGGCGCGCAGGCGCCGAATCATCGCGGCGGTGCCCGAGGTGCCGATCACGATCACCGGTATCCACAGATGTTCGAGCACCGAGAAGAACTTGCCCCAAGTCCAGGGTTGATCGATGTACTGGGTGTCCATGAGCCCGCCGACCGAGGTGCCGAACATGACGTTGGCGATGTAGAGCAGCACCAGCGCCAGCAGGAAGTTGGGCGTCGCCAGGCCGATGAAACCGACGAAGGTCAGGGTGTAGTCGCCCCAACTGTATTGACGGGCGGCGGAATAGAGGCCAATGGGAAAGGAGACGATCCAGGTAAACACGATGGTTGAAAAAGAAACCAGCACGGTCAGATAGAGCCGGTCGCCGACCAC
>CAXMQD010000409.1:0-5510 GCA_964194965.1 uncultured Acidimicrobiia bacterium
CGCGGGAACTGGTCCTGACCGGCCGCGAGGTCGCGGCGGCCGAGGCGCTGGCCATCGGCCTGGTCGGGCGGGTGGCGCCCTGGAACGAACTGGACGCGGCCGTGGATGGTTGGCTCGACGCCCTGCTCGCCGCCGGTCCGCTCGCGTTGGCCGCGCAGAAGAAGCTGCTCCGCGCGTGGCAGGAGTTGCCGCTGTCCGAGAGCATCGCGCGCAGCATCGACGCCTTCGCCGAAGCTTACGAAAGCGACGAGCCCGCAACCATGATGCGCGACTTCCTGGAACGGAAGCGCTGAGCTTCTATTAAAGTTCGATTCCGAAACGGTCTCGCAAGCCCCGGCGTCCGCGTTTGGTGACCGACAGGACTCTGGTGCCGGTTTCCCGCCGCAGCCAATCCCGGTCGTACATCCGGGCCAATAATTCCGCGCCCAATGCGCCGCTCAGGTGCGACCGCTGTTCGCTCCAATCGAGACATTGTCCGACGAACCGGCGCCGGCGCGCCCGCAACGCATCGAGATCGATGCCGAATTCCGCGAAGCCCGCCTCTCCCCGTTTCCGAACGACACAGCCGCCGTCTGTCGATTTCAAGTAGCCGAGACGAACCAAAGACCGGTATAGCTCGATGCCCAGTCTGCCGGCCAGATGGTCATAACAGACTCGCGCGAAGCGGATCGATTCGTCGCCGGAACAGATTCGCGCGGCGCGGATCGGCTCGTCGCCGAACATCCGCAGACGGTCGCGCGGCGCGGCGGTCGCCGCCAACGCCACGAGAGAGTCCAAGGCATCGGCAACCTCGTCGCAGGCCAAGCGGTAGTACCGGTACCGTCCCTGGCGCCGTACCGCGATCATCTTCGCCTGTGTGAGTTTCGCCAGGTGTTCGCTGGCCGTGCTCGGTGCCACCCCGGCGACACGCGCGAGTTCGGTCGCGGTCAGGACTCCATCGTCCTTCAACGCGCACAGCATGTTCGCGCGCGCCGGATCGCCCATCAACGAAGCCACCTCGGCGATATGAACGTCGGCCATAGTTCGGTGGTAACCGAAGCATTGGGTCATGGCAATACCCTAAGATCGGCACGGATGTGATAGCGTCGTCGACGCATTGAGCGAGCCAGGAGATCGGTACCGATCGTTCGCCATATACGGGCCCTGGTTCGCGAACGGAGAGGGGGCCGATGATGACCGCATTCCTTTGGGCGGGAGGCGCTTTGGGCGCCATTCTGGGCTTGATTCACGGATTCTATTTGTTCCGGCGGCAGGCGGCGCGAAACGCCCACCGCGGTGCGATTCTCGGCACCGCCATCGGGCTCTATTACGGTGTCTGGGCCTTCGCCCTTTGGGCGCTATTCGGCGCTTACCTGCTCGGGTTCTGGATCCTGGGGTGCGCCGGTTATGCGATTTCCCGATTGCGGCCGGCGCGGCGGGGGGCCTGACCCATGGAATTTCGAAACGTGGAGAGCGTGGCGATCATCGGCGCCGGGGTCGCGGGCCTCGCCACCGCGAAAACCCTTTTGGCGAGCGGCCTAAGCTGCACCATCTTCGAACGCGCCGAACGGCTGGGCGGCGTTTGGGCGGACGGCTATTCCAATTTCGGCGTGCAGGTGCAGAAGGAACTGTACGAATTCCCGGATTGGCCACTGCCCGACGATACCCCGAACTTCACCCCCGGTCCCATATTTCAGAAATACCTGGAGGCCTATGTCGATCGTTTCGGGGTTCGCCCCTGTCTGCGCCTCGGCGCGAAAATCGTCGGCCTGCGGCGGCGCGGCGACACGGGCTGGACGGTCGAGATCGAGCAGAACGGCGGGAGGACCCAGGAAGAATTCGATCTGGTCGCGATCGCGACCGGTCTCTATTCCGAAACGCCGAACATGCCGGAATTTCCCGGGCAGCGTGAGTTTCAGGGCGACGTTCTGCATATTTCGCAACTAAAAACCCGCGCGCCCCTCGAAAACCAACGAGTCGCCGTCATCGGCTATGGCAAGAGCGCGACCGACGCGGCCATGGAAGCGGCCGCGGTCGCCAAGGAAACCCACCTCGTCTTCCGGGACGTGCACTGGCCCGTGCCGCGCAATCTCGCCGGCATTCTGCCCTTCAAGTGGGGCATGTTGAGCCGGATGACCGGGGCGTTGATTCCACCCTACGTCCGCCCGGACCCGGTGGCGCGCGGGTTGCACGGCATCGGCAAGCCGCTGGTTTGGATCTTCTGGCGGCTCGTGGAGCTTCTGCTATACGTCCAGTTGGGGCTGGGCACGAAGATCGCAAACGGCAAGAACCTGGTTCCCTCGAAGCCCGTGGACATCGATTGTTTCGGCGAGTCCACAATGTCGCCCCGGCCCGGCCTCTACAAACTCATCCGCCAGGGCCGCATCACCGCGCACCGGACCGAAATCGCCAACTTCACCCACGACGGCATCGTCCTCAGGGACGGCGACACCTTGACCGTGGATCGCGTGGTGTTCGGCACCGGATGGAAGAGCGACTTCGGTTTTCTTCCGGATGAAGCCGTCGAGGTCCTGGGCGCGGAGGATGACGGCTTCTACCTCTACCGCCATATGCTGCACCCCGATTTGCCGAATCTGGTGTTCGTCGGCCGCGCCGCGACCTTTGCCAGCGTGCTCACCTATTCCCTGCAGGCACGCTGGCTGGCCGAGGCGATCGCCGGCCGGATCGCCCTGCCCGGCCGCGTCGCCATGCTCGCCGAGATTTCGCGATTGAAGGATTGGAAGCGGGCCTGGATGCCGTTCAGCGCGGCGCGCGGCGCCCGCCTGCTACTGCACATGCTGCACTATCACGATGAGTTGCTGCGCGACTTCGGCGCCAATCCCTTGCGCAAGCGCGGTATCCTGGCGCCACTGAAGGAACTGCTGGTGCCCTACCAGCCGAGCGACTACCGATCCATCGTGGCGGGCGATTGGGAGAGCACCGAGGGACGGGTGGCAGCGACCGGCGAGGCAAACTGATGGCGACCCAATCCGACTCTCTGAATGACGTGCTGCGCTGTGAAATGACCGCCGTGGATCAGCAATTCATCCACGTGCTGGCGCTTCGTCAATGGGGTGACGACAAGACCGCCGAACGCATTATGCAAATCGATCAAGTCGATTTCCCCAATGCCATGCGAATCATCGACTACTTGGTCGAAACCAAGACGCCGATTACCCTTGCTTCGGGATCTTGCACGCCAGGGACCAGCTACCGAGATATCTTGCTCTCCGAGCAGACTGTAGAGCGGCAGCTTTCCGCGGCCATCGAGAGGTCCGCCTGCACGGACGACCGGGCGCAGGCACTGATCGCGGCGGCCGCGGAACCGCGCGAAGCTTATGCCACGTGGCTAACCGACCGCCTGAACGGCGCGAACCGTGGCGAACCGGGCGCGACTCTTGCCGGGACCGAGACTGCCGGCATCGTCGCCCATCTGATCGCGTTGATCGAACAGACCATGGTGCACGCCTTCGTGCATTGGCATGGGGACGATCGGGACGGTGCCGATGCGGCCTGGGCCAGCAGCGGCGCGGCCATGATGGACATGACCGAGATGGTTCATTTGTTCGCGGCACATCGGACCGTTCCGGTTCCCGGTGAATTCCCGGCACTGCATATTGCCGATGCGGCCGCCGAGGCGCTCGATTTTGACCGTCAGCTCGCCGAGCGTTGCGCGAATGAAGCCGCCAGGGCGTCGGACGAATCCGAGGAGATCGCGTTAGCCGATCTGTGCCGAAAGATTGCCGATCGCTGTCTCGAGTTGTCGCGTTGGAACCCCGGACAGGCGCACCCGGCCATTAACAACATCCCTCCGGCCTTCGGTAGCTTCGAAGCCACGCTAAAGAGATTTGTCTGGCCGAAATGATCGACCGCTTCGAGTCCGGCGCGATACCACGACAACGGTTCTTGAGGTAGTGTCGCGGATGCGAATTTCGGCGCGGTGTATCTGGTCTTCCGAAAACCGGGTGACGGCGTGATGGCTTTGCTTCGCCTCGTCCTGCGATGGCTGATCCCGGCGCTGGGCGCGGCGCTGGCGATCGGCGTGCTGTTCTGGCTCTACCGGGATCTGGATTTCGACCGCTTCGTTACCGAGCTGGCGACCGCCGAACCCTGGTGGCTGGTGGCGCTCGCGGGGACCATCCTAGCCGAGCAATTGCTGCGTGGCTGGAAGTGGCGTCAGATCCTCTACGACCTGAAGCCGATTTCCAGTTGGCGCCTGTTCGGCGCGATCCTGGCCGGATACGGGGTCGGCACGCTGATCCCCCTCGGGGTCAGTCCGCTGGTCCGTTCCTGGCTCATCGCGCGGCTGGAGAACCTGCGCCTCGCCTGCGTGCTGGTCACCGCGGCCATCGAGCGCTTTATCGACGGTGTCGTGTTCGCGGCGATCGTCGGCGTGGTCGCCCTCGCCGGGCAGGTTCCCGACATCGAGGGCGGCTTGCGGACCGGCCTCGCGGTCGCCGGGGCGCTCAACTTGGCGCTTTTCGGCACCTTGCTCTGGCTGCTGTTCTCGGCGCGCGGAGCCCTGAGCCGGGGCGACACGCCGGTCAGCCGCGCCATCGACTGGCTCGCTTCCAAAGGCGGCGGACGGCTGGCCGGCATCCGGTCCGCGATCGCCGAGGGCATCGTCTGGCCGCGCGCGCCCTTGCAGCGATGGGGCATCGTCGGCGCCAGCCTCGGCATGAAGGCGATCGCGGCCAGCCATTTCCTGTGGGCCGGGCTGGCGATCGGCGTGGTGCTGCGGCCCTTCGACTACCTGTTCCTGCTGGTGTTCGCGGGCTTCGCCATGGTGCTGGCGCACTTCATCCGGGTGCCGGGCGGTTTCGTGATCGGCGCGGGCTTCGCGCTCAACATCTTGGGCGTCGCGGACGAAGCGGCACTCGCCATGATCATGTTCAACAACGTCTTCAGCATCCTCCTGATGGTCGGCCTCGGCCTGATGGTGTTCTGGCGCAGCGGCGTCGAGCTCAGGAGTCTCACCCGCGCCAGTCACATCCCGCCGATCACTGGGCGCTAATCACTGGGCGCTGAGGCCGCCGTCGAGCACCAGCTCGGCCCCGGTCATGAAACTGGATTCGTCGGACGCCAGGTAGAGCACGCCGTAGGCGACCTCCGCGGGCTCGCCGATGCGGCCCAGGGGGATCTGGCGGCCGAGTTTGGCGTAGGCGTCTTCCGCCCCGAAACGATCCACCAGGGGGTCGAGGATCGGCGTGTGCACGAAGGCCGGATGCACCGAGTTGCAGCGAATGCCGTTGCCTTGTTTGGCGCAGTGCAGCGCCACCGACTTGCTCAGGTGGCGCACCGCCGCCTTGGCCGAGTTGTAGGCCGCCATGTTGTGCCCGGCGACGATGCCGGCCACCGACGAGATGTTGACGATCGACCCGCCGCCGGCGGCCTTGATGTGAGGCAGCGCCAGCTTGCAGCCCAGGAACACGCCGTCGAGGTCGATGGCGTGCACGCGCCGCCAGGTCTCCAAGTCGGTGTCCTCGATGCTGCCGCCCTCGGCGATGCCGGCGTTGTTGACCAGGATGTGG
>CAXMQD010000410.1:0-3503 GCA_964194965.1 uncultured Acidimicrobiia bacterium
CAGGCGCTCGTCTTGAAGCGCCATGAGCCACGGCAAAGCGCCTTCGCCCTGGCTTGGGAGGCGCCGGAAAAAATGAACCAGGCACTGGGTCATTAGGGCGGCCGTCATGGCATCGCTGCCGGCAATTGCCTGGGACTGCTCCGCCAGAATGCCCTGAAACGCCGGAAGTGCCTGTGGAACACTGGAAAGATCGACGGAGAGTACATCATGGAGGTGATCGAAAAGACCCAGCGATGGGCCGTAGCGAACGCTGACTATGCCGCAACCGACGACCAGGTCGGCTTGTTCGCTGGAACCGGCAACAATCTGACAGACCTGCTCGCCTGAAGGTGAGGTATCGATCTTCAGTTCGTCGCGGAAGTCGCCACTGCACTCCAATATATGCTTGGCGCCCGCCGGAACGACGGAGAGATGCAACGGCGCGATCGGATGCGCGTCGCTGCGCGGTCCGTAAATTACGCCATTTCCCTCCAATACGAAATGGAACAACAACCCCGGTGGTCCCGGCAAATGAAGCCGCCAGCCTTCACTCAGCGTGCAGATCGCAAAAGGCTTAACGTGGACCGATAGATTCGATAGCAATTTATTGAGCAGCATCGGAATAGCTTAATCCGCGTCGGGGCGGGCAGCAAGCCGCTCTGGATGATGATGCACGTCTTTCGGTCCAATCAGCACAGCTAAATTAGTAATTGTAGTCGTCATCGGCCGCCAGGTGGTCGATGGCCAAATCGAACGAAACCCCGAACCAGGAGACTGTTATGAACGACAAGGTCTTGCTCGATCCTAGGGACCTCGCGACGCGACTCGAGGATGGCGATGTCGTCCTGATCGATACGCGTGATCCTAGGAGCTTCGAAGCCGGCCACATACCCGGCGCCGTGAATGCTCACGACATCTTCACCTATCTTGCGACCTCGACCCCCGAAGGTCAGAAGGAACTGCAAACCAAGTTCGCCGAGATTTTCGGTAACGCGGGACTCTCGGGCAAGGAGTTGGCGGTGGTCTATGAGCAATCGATGGACACCGGTTTCGGTCAGTCCTGCCGGGGTTATTATCTACTGAAATTCCTCGGCTATCCGCGGGCGGCGGTGCTGCACGGCGGGTTCAAGGCTTGGACGGACGCCGGTCTGTCGACGACCAGGGAAATCTCGATATCGGCACCCAAGGATTTTCCGATCGATTCGCGGGCGGCGGGCCTGATCGTCGATGCCCAGACGATGCTCGAAGCGGTAAACGATCCGAACATCATTAAGCTCGACGTTCGAGACGCCGACGAGTGGATCGGCACCAGCTCGTCGCCGTATGGCGCCGATTACTGCCCGCGAAAGGGCAGAATACCGGGGGCACGTTGGCTCGAGTGGTACCGAATGATGAAGCCGGGCAAGGATGGTCCCGTCTTTAAAAGCAAGGACGAGATTATGGCTGAATGCCAAACGGTTGGCATAACGCCGGATACACCCGTAATTCTGTACTGCTTCAAAGGCGCCCGGACTTCCAACACCTTCATCGCCTTGAAAGAGGCGGGCGTAAAGGATGTTCGCACTTATTTCGGGTCATGGAACGAATGGTCGCGCGATCCGGCGTTACCGATCGAGGAGGGGTTCCCCATTTTGTCGAGGTTCGAAGGTTCCCAAACCTCGACAGTAAGTTAGCCAAGAAGAGGCGGCGGTGAGCCGGCGCGATCGGGCCGTCGTAACCCCTGGCCGGGACGTTGGGGCAATACTTGATGCCCAGGTATTCGTTGGCCAGGCCGCCAACGTTCCCGGCTGGTTAGAATCTTTGGCGGCCCATCAAGGGGGCGACCTCAAGGCGGCAAATATCAGCTTAATTCGTCGTCCTTCCAGAACTTGGTGCCCTGGATCGTGGCCTGGATTGCCAGGCCGTGTTGTGTGATTTGATACAGCTTGATCCCCGGCGCGACGTCGACGGAACCAGCCCAGGCATCACCCTTGTCCTCGACCTTCGCCACCGCGTCGGCTTGGGCGCTCGCATCCCAGCCGTCCTCGACAAATTGATTGAGGGCACTTTCCGACGTGAACACGAGAACTCCGCGAAAATCCTTTATCCCGAGGCCCGGGCCGATGCCCGCGCTGTACATCTTCATGTAGGTGTCGTGTCCGGTCTTCCTGTCGCGCACGATGCCCCAACCGCTGGCGGTCGAAAGCAGAAACAGGTTAATTCCCACGTTGCTGAATACGCCATAGCCGGCAGCCTGGCCGATCTGTGTTTTGGCATAGGGATGAACCTTATAGAGCTGGGCCAGTGTCTCGGACCGCATACTCTGGGCGGCACGCCGCTTCTCCCCGACCGTATCGCCCTTCGGCGACATACAGCCGGTTACCAGCGTTATAACGAGGATCGAAACCAATCCAGCTTTTGCCAGTCGAAACATGATTTTCGCCTCTTCTTCCGCAAATTGAGAATTCACCAACCGAACCACCAACTTTCACCGCACCCCAAGCACTTCTGAAATCGCCTTCCAGGATGGAAATTGCGGCGGATAGAGAATGCGTGGCATCCGTAAAAAAGGCCTTAATGCTCTCACCAAAGACCCAAAGGGGCCGATCAGATACGTTAGGAATAATCCGCATCCATCCAAACCCGCGTCGCTATTGGTGCCCGCCTCCGCGCCGATCCTGTCCAAGCGAAATCTCAACCCCAGTCTCACCCCCGTCGTTAACCATATGAATTAACGAAGTTTTCCTATGAAAGACCCAGCACCGGGCGCATGCTCGAAAGCCAACAATCGCTTTAAGCGGAGATGTGCAATGGGTGGAATCCGGGGTTTGCTGATCGTGGCCCTGGCCGTCGCGGCGGTCCTGGCGCAGCCCGTGTCCGCGGACGCCAAAGGCAAGAGCCAAAATAAGGGTGTGGCAAGGCTGCACGGTGGCGCTTCGGCGCATGACATTTTGAAGACACCCGGAGATGCGAGGGCCATCCGCGTTATCCGGAAGGACCGGCGCGGCGATGCAAAGACCGTCCGAAAAATTGATTCACACAGACGCGATCGGGACCGCAAGGTGCGCATTGTCGATAATAAATTCAACCATGTTGATGGATTCCTTGGCCTGCCCCCCGGGCTAGCAAAGCGGGATCGTTTGCCGCACGGTTTGGCCAAGAGGGGCTTCTTTCCGCCCGGCCTCGCCAAGGGTCATGGTGTGCCGCCCGGTCACGCCAGACGTTCAGATCTGCCGCCCGGCCTCACGAAGTAAACGTAGCATTGCCTTAAGAGAAACCCCGCCGCTGGCAACATCAGCGAATGAGTTCATGGTCTAGAATCCATCCTCTTCCATCGGGTATCCGGAGAGGCGTTCGGCGCCGGCTTCCGTGATCAGCACCTGTTCCTCTAATTTCACGCCCTTCTTGCCGCCCTCGGCGCCGATGAAGGACTCGACGCAGAGAGCGTCATGCCCGGCGCTCAGGCAATGGGTTCGAACCGCTGCCGGCTGGGGTCGTAGACGTGCAACGTGCAAGAGCGGATGTCGATATACCAGCCGTGCAGG
>CAXMQD010000411.1:0-3386 GCA_964194965.1 uncultured Acidimicrobiia bacterium
TTGTGCCGCCTGCTGGCTCGGGGCGAAAATGTCGGCATCACGCCGGACGGCCCGCGCGGCCCGCGCATGCGCGCCAAGGCGGGCGCGATCAAGGCGGCGCAACTCTCCGGATTTCCGATTCTACCAGTCTCGGGCGCGGTCGGCCGGCGCCGGATTCTCGGTAGCTGGGATAGCTTCTGCCTGGCGCTGCCGTTCAGCCGCGGGGTCATTCAGTGGGGCGAGCCCATCCTGGTGCCGCGCGATACCGGCAATGACGGGACCGAGCGCCTGCGTCTGCAGCTCGAGGAACGGCTGAACGGCTTGACGGCCGAGGCCGACCGGCGCTTCGGCCAAACGGCAATCGCGCCCGCCGCCGAAACCCCGGCCCCCGGCGGCCCCGCCCCCGCCGGTCCGGGCGAAGACCGGGCCCGGCATGCGCGCGCCTGAGTTCTGGACCGAGAACGGCGCCCTCGCCGCGCTGTTGGCGCCGCTCGGCGCCGGCTACGATCTGGCCGGGCGCCTGCGCCGCGCGCTCGTCCATCCGGTGCCGGCCGAAATCCCCGTGATCTGCGTCGGCAATCTGGTCGCCGGCGGCGCCGGCAAGACCCCGGTCGTACTCGCGCTGGTCGAGGCGCTGGCGGCGCGCGGGACGGCAGTTCACTGCCTGACCCGTGGCTACGGCGGCAGCAGCCCGGGGCCACGGCGAGTCGATGCGGCGCGCGACAGCGCCCAGGAAGTCGGCGACGAAGCGTTGCTGTTGGGCCGCGCGGCGCCGAGCTGGGTAACGCGCGACCGCGCCGCCGGCGCCCGCGCCGCGGTCGCGGCCGGCGACCAAGTCCTGGTCATGGACGATGGCTTTCAGAACCCGGCGCTGGCCAAGGATCTTTCGCTGGTCGTGGTCGACGGCGCCTACGGCTTCGGCAACCGCCGGGTCATGCCGGCGGGCCCTCTGCGCGAAAGCCCGGCGCGCGGCCTGGCCCGGGCCGACGCCGTCGTCCTGCTCGGCCGCGACGAGCGGAACCTGGTCCAGAGTCTGGGCTCGGGCCTGAACGCACGGCAGCCGCTGCTCGGCGCCCGGCTGGTCCCGGAGGCGGGCAGCGAACGCCTGGCCGGGCGCAAGGTCCTGGCCTTCGCCGGAATCGGACGGCCGGAGAAGTTCTTCGCCACGCTCGCAGAACTAGGGGCCGAGGTGACAGAGACCCGCGCCTTTCCCGACCACCATCCCTACCGCGCCGCCGAGCTCCGGGACTTGCGCGAACGGGCCCATGGCCTCGACGCGGTGCTGGTGACCACCGAAAAGGATGCGGTGCGCCTCGCGCCCGGCCAGCGCGAAGGCATCGAGACGCTAGCGGTCGCGGTCGCTTGGGACGATCCGGCGGCGCTCCAGGCCCTGCTCGACAAGCTGCCCCATGCCATGAAACGGGCGCCATGAAACGTTTACGCTACGCGTTCGAGTGGCTGGCGCTCCAGATCGCCTTAGCACTGCTGGGCCTTCTGCCGGTCGACGCCGCCTCCAATTTCGGCGGCTTCATCGGCCGCCACGTTGGGCCGCGGCTGCCGGTCAGTGCGCGGGCACGGCGCAACCTGCGCCTGGTGTTTCCCGAAAAGAGCGTGGCCGAAAAGGAGCATATTCTGCGCGGCATGTGGGACAACCTGGGCCGGGTCGCGGCCGAGTACCCGCACATCGGCGAAATTGCGGCACCGGAGAGCGGCCGCATCGACTGGGTCGACAGCGCGCCGGTGCGCGCCATGCGCGATGAGAGGCGCGCCGGGATCTTGGTCTCGGCCCATCTCGGAAACTGGGAGGTCATGCCCGCCGCGGCGCTCCGGCGCGGCCTGGACATGACGATCGTCGTGCGCGAGCCGAACAATCCCTTCGTGCGGCCGGTAATCGAGCGGCTGCGCGCGGTCGCGGGCGGCGTGCGGGCGTCCAAGGGAGTTCCCGGCGCAAAGGCGGCGCTCGACGCGCTGCGCCAAGGCCGGGTGCTCGGCCTGCTCTGCGATCAGAAGATGAACGAGGGCATATCGGTTCCTTTCTTCGGCATCGAGGCCATGACTCCGGCCGCGCCCGCGCAGCTCGCCCTGCGTCTTGGCTGCCCTCTGGTGCCGGTCCGGATCGAGCGCCTCGGCCCGGCGCGGTTCCGGCTCAGTTCCTTCGAAGCGATCGAGCCGCCCGTCAGCGGCGACCGCCAGGCGGACGCGGTAGCGGTCATGGCGGCATTCAATGAGATTCTGGAGGACTGGATCCGGGACAAACCCGAGCAGTGGCTGTGGCTGCACCGCCGCTGGCCCAAGGCAGCGTATCGGAACGACCGCGCCGGCGACGGCGAGGATTAGGGTGAATTCATAGAAAGTGCAACCATGCGAAACCCCGAGGTCTTGCTGTTCGATCTGGGCGGTGTCCTTTTGGACTACGCCGGCGTGGATGCACTCCATGCCCTCACCAAGGAGCGCCCCAGGGGGCGCTACAGCCTGGAGGAGATCCGGCGGCTGTGGCCCGAATCGCCGTCGTTGCGGCGGCTCGAGTGCGGCGAAAGCACGCTCGATGAGTTTGCACCGGCCTTCATCGCGGAGTGGGGCCTCGCTATCGATCCGGTGGCGTTCCTCTGTGAGTTCGGGACCTGGACCCGCGGGCCCTATGACGGCGCCTTGGACCTGTTAGCCGCGTTGGGCGAGGATTTCCGCCTCGCCTGCCTGACCAACATGAATGCGGCCTATTGGTACCGCATTCGAGACGACATGGGCCTGGGGCGCCATTTCGACCGATGTTTTGCCTCCCACGAGATCGGGTTGCTCAAGCCCGACCGGCGGATTTACGAGCACGTGGTGGCGCAACTGGAATGCCGGCCCGAGGCCATCGTCTTCTTCGACGACACGATGAAGAACGTCGAGGCGGCCAGGAACTTCGGCTTCGATGCCCATCACGTCGAGGGGCTGGAGGCGCTAAAGGAAAAGCTTCGCAACCTCGGAATTATCAAGCAGCGCGCCGGGTAGCCCCAGCCTACCCGATCACTTGTCGCGCGTCACCAGGCAGTCGAGCTTGGCGGCTTTGATTTGGGCACACATGTCCTGGGCGGTCGCCCGGTTGGGAAACGGGCCGGTGCGAATGCGGTAGAAAATGCCGCGGTCGCCCAAATCGGCGCGCTGCACGTCCAGCACCAGATCGGCCAACAACTCGGCGTGTGCCTTCTGCATCCGTGCCCATCCCTTGCGCGCATCTTGGTCGGATCTCACCGAGGCGAGCTGGACGAAGTAGTCCCCGGCCGCCAGCGCCGGGCCGGAACCCAGGCTCGCCACCACCAGCGCCACCGGAATGATCCGCCGGAGCTTGCTCACCTCTTCCCCCCCGTCCACGAGCCGAAAATTGGCCCAAAAGAAAATCGCAAGTTGATTCTATCAGAGTCGCC
>CAXMQD010000412.1:0-12852 GCA_964194965.1 uncultured Acidimicrobiia bacterium
GGCCACGCCAAGTCGATGTGCCTGAACTTCGGCGTCGCCCGGGAGTTCGGTGGCCGTTGCCACCTGCGCTTCGACGACACCAACCCGGTCAAGGAGGAGCATGAGTACATTGAGGCGATCCAGGAGGACGTGCGCTGGATGGGCTTCGACTGGGGCCAGCACCTGTTTCACGCCTCCGACCATTTCGAGACCCTTTACGCCTGGGCGGAACACCTGATCGGCGCCGGCCTGGCCTACATCGACGACCTCTCGGCCGAGGAGATTCGCGCCCACCGCGGCACCCTGACCGAAGCCGGCCGCAATAGCCCCTACCGCGAGCGCCCGGCCGAAGAGAGCCTGGACCTGTTCCGCCGCATGCGCGCCGGCGAATTCCCCGACGGCGCCCGGGTGCTGCGCATCAAAATCGACATGGCCTCGGGCAACATGAACCTGCGCGATCCGGTGATCTACCGCATTCTGCACGCGAATCACCCGCGCACCGGCGAGGCCTGGTGCATCTATCCGACCTACGACTTCGCCCACGGCCAATCCGACGCCATCGAAGGCGTGACCCATTCGCTGTGCACGCTGGAGTTCGCGGACCACCGCCCACTCTACGACTGGCTGATCGAAAACCTGCCGGTGCCCGCGGTGCCGCGCCAGACCGAGTTCGCGCGCCTCAACCTGGCCTACACCGTGCTGTCCAAGCGGCGCCTGATCCAGCTCGTCGAGGAAGGCCATGTCGCGGGCTGGGACGACCCGCGCATGCCGACTCTCCGCGGACTCAGGCGGCGCGGTTTTCCGCCGGAGGCGATCCGCGATTTTTGCAAGAGAATCGGCATCGCCAAGGCCGACAACCTGGTCGAGGTCGCGCTATTGGAACACTGCGCGCGTGACCGGCTGAACAAAATCGCCGAGCGGCGCATGGCGGTGCTCGAGCCGCTCAAGGTGGTGATCGAAAATTACCCCGAGGGCCAGACCGAGACGCTTCAGGCGATCAACAATCCGGAGGACGCGGCCGCCGTGACCCGCGAGGTGCCGTTCGCGCGCGAACTCTACATCGAGGCCGGCGATTTCATGGAGGAGCCGCCGAGGAAATTCTTCCGGCTCGCGCCGGGCCGCGAGGTGCGCCTGCGCTACGCCTACTTCATCACCTGCCGGGAGGCGGTCAAGGACGCGAACGGCAAGATCGTGGAGCTGCGCTGCACCTATGACCCCGAAACCCGCGGCGGCAACGCGCCCGATGGCCGCAAGGTCAAGAGCACGATCCACTGGGTCTCGGCCGAACACGCGATCCCCGCCGAGGTGCGGCTCTACGAGAGCCTGTTCACCAAACCGGTGCCCGGCGCCGACGGCGAGGTGCTCGACGACCTCAATCCGGAGTCGCTGCGCGTGATCGAGAACTGCCGCCTCGAGCCGAGCCTGGCCGAGGCGGCGCAAGGCGATCCTGTGCAGTTCGAGCGCCAGGGCTATTTCACCCCCGATCCGGATTCAACACCGGAGCGCCTGGTGTTCAACCGCACCGTGGCGCTGCGCGACACCTGGGCCAAGATCCGGAAGAAGGGCGGCTAGGCGGGCCCGCCGGCGCTTTTTGGGGCGCTATCCCGGCACGAACCCCTTCCACAATACCGAATCCAGCTTACGTTTTGCCGACGCGTTGCGGAGGCACGATGCACGGCGCGCCAAGCGAGACCGGTAGGTCCGCAATAATGGATTTTTTCAGGGAGGAGACGATCGATGACCCAAGGTATCAGGGATTCCTACAAGCACGGCGTCTACGAAGCCGACTTCGAGGACGGTGACGACGACGACATTCCCTCCAACCCCTCGACCGAGACGCCGCTTGCGGACATCATCCAGCAGCGCCTGAGCCGGCGCACCGCGCTCAAGGGCCTGACCGGGGTGGCGGCGACCGCCGCGCTGGGCTCGACCTTCCTGACCGGGATCGGCCGGGCCGCGGCCCAGGCCTCCACGCTCGGCTTCCAGGAAATCGCCCACGACATGACCACGGGCGTGCAGACCGCGCCCGGCTACAGCGCCGAGTTGGTGATCCGCTGGGGCGACAAAGTCACGGCCGACGCGCCGGCATTCGACGTCGCCAATCAGTCCGGGGCGGCCCAGGATAAGCAGTTCGGCTACAACAACGACTTCATGGCGTACATGCCATTGCCGCTCGGCTCCGGGAACTCCGAGAACGGGCTGTTGTGCGTCAGTCATGAATATACCAACGCGCATTTGATGTGGTCGGTGGGCGAAAAGAAGGGTGCCGCCAAGCAGCTGAACAAGGCGCAGATGGATGTGGAACTGGCCGCCCATGGTCACTCGGTGATCGAGGTCAAGCGAACCGGGGGCAAGTGGGCAGTGGTCGAGGACAGCCGCTACAACCGGCGCTTCAGTCTGGTCGACACCGAGATGCGCATGAGCGGCCCGGCGGCCGGCCACGATCGGCTCAAGACCAACGCCGAGCCCAGCCGGCACCAAGGTTATCGGCACGATCAACAACTGCGCCGGCGGCACCACGCCCTGGGACACCGTGCTAATCGCCGAGGAGAACTTCCACGGCTACTTTATCGGCGACCCCACGAAAACCGACGAGGCACGCAACTACAAGCGCTACGGCCTGAAAAACAAGCCGCGCTACCAGTGGGGCCAGCACCACGACCGTTTCAACATCGACAAGGAGCCGAACGAGCCCAACCGCTTCGGCTGGGTGGTCGAGATCGACCCCTACGACCCGGCCTCGACTCCGATCAAGCGCACGGCGCTGGGACGCTTCAAGCACGAATGCGCGACCACCATCGTCAACCCCGACGGCCCGGTCACGGTTTACTCCGGCGACGATCAGCGCTTCGACTATCTTTACAAGTTCGTGACCGAGGGGCGTTTCCAGCCCGGCGATCGCGAGGCCAACCGCGACCTGCTCGATTCAGGCACGCTCTATGTCGCCAAGTTCGCAGCCAACGGCACCATGAGCTGGCTGCCGCTGGTCTTCGGCGACGGGCCGCTCACGGCCGAAAACAGCTTCCACAGCCATGCCGACGTCATGATCGAGACCCGTCATGCCGCCGATCTGTTGGGCGCCACGCCCATGGACCGGCCCGAGGACGTCGAGACCAACCCGATCAACGGTCGCACCTACGTCTTGTGCACCAACAACACCAAGCGCAAGCCCGAACAGATCGACGCCGCCAACCCAAGGGCCAAGAACAAGCACGGCCAGATCATCGAACTGATCCCGCCCGGCGAGGGCAAGAACGCCGACCATACCGCGACCAATTATCGCTGGGATTTCTTCCTCATTGGCGGCAACCCGAACGACCCCAAGGATGGCGCCATGTACCTGAAGGAGGTCAGCAAGGACGGCTGGGTGTCGACGCCCGACAATTGCGCCTTCGATGCCAAGGGCCGGATCTGGATCACCACCGACGGGCAACCCAAGAGCGGCATGGCCGATTCGGTCTACGCCGCCGATACCCAAGGGCCGGGGCGCGGCCTGACCCGTTGCTTCTTCAACGCGCCCACCGGCGCCGAGATCTGCGGCCCGACATTCACGCCGGACCAACGGACTCTGTTCGTGGCGATCCAACACCCCGGCGACGACAAGGGCTCGACCTTCGACGCGCCCTCGACCCGCTGGCCCGACTTCGCGGACGGCATGCCGCCCCGGCCCTCGGTGATGGCGATCACCAAGGACGACGGCGGCGAGATCGGCACTTAACCCGAAGCGGAAAAATCCACCGGTTCGGACTTAGTTGAACCGAATCTAAAGTTTTTCACTCCGGATGCGCACACCCGCGCATCCGGAGCCCGCGGCCGTCCGCGAGCCCCCCCGGCATAAGGCATTCCTTTACCTTCGCCATGGTTTGATCCACCCGGATTTCGGGAGCGATAGCCATGATCGAATTCTTCGACGGCCTGACCCACTGGCACTGGCTCGGCCTCGCGGTGACCACCCTCGGCGCCCGTGCCCTGATGCCCTTCGGCATGGTCGACACCCTGGGCCGCGGCGTCCTGGCGCTGGGCCTGACCACCGCCACCGTCGGCCTGGCGCTCTACGCCGCGCCTAGTCTGACCGGATTTCAGCAATTGGGCTTTGCGGCCGTCGCCTCGATGGCGTTCGCCTACGGTCTGAATCGCTGGGCCGAGCGCGGCTATCGCCGCGCGGCGCGGCACTTCGGCCAGATCTTCACCTTGACCCAGGCCATCGTCGCGGGCCGAGGCCTGCTCGATATCGAGGGCCAGTCTTGGCCAATCCGGGGCGGCGACCTACCCGCCGGCGCGCGGGTCCGGGTCGTCGGCGCCGCCGAGACGGTCCAGGTCGCCGAGCTGCGCCACGCCAGCGCCGGCGTCGCCATCCTCGAACCCGGCGCCCCGGTTCAGGTCGTCGGCCTGGGACTCGCGCTCGAGGTCGAGAAGGCTTAACCGGATTTTGACCAGCTAGTCCGCACCCATCGCATAGGGCTTGAGTGCCTCGAAGACGGCCGCGTTTTCGGGGGTCGGCACGCCCAGCTCGCGCCCCAGCCGCACCACCTCGCCGTTGAGCCACTCGAGCTCGAGCCGGCGGCCACGCTCGAGATCGAGCTGCATCGATGATTTCATTTCAGCCGGCAGCTTGCTCAGGAAACCGAGCGCGCGTTCCTCCAGGCCCTCGGGCAGCGCGACCCCCTTGGCGCGGCCGAGCGCCGCGGTCTCGCGCAGCAAGGTCTCGAGGCGCGCGCGGCGTTCCGGATCGTCCCGAATCTCGCCGATCGGCGCCCGATAGAACGCGGTCGCGCCGGCCATCGCCGCGAGAAACGTGAACTTCTTCCAGATCTCGGCCTCGATGTCGGGGGAGACCCGGGCCTCGATGCCGGCGTCCTCGCAAGCCGCCACCAGGCGTTCCAGCCGCGCCGAGGTCCCGCCCCCCAGCTCGCCAAAAATCAGGCGCGCGAAATCGCCGTGGTGACGGATCACGCCCGGCGCCTCGATCGAGGCCGAGATCTGGGTGACCGCGCCCAATATCCGCTCGGCGCCGAGCAGGCCGGCGAGCGTCCCGGTCACGCTGACCCCGTTCTGGATCGGCGCCAGGAAACTTTCGGCCGAAAGCATCGGCCGCACGATCTCGGCCGCGGCCGGCACGTCCCAGAGCTTGACGCAGAACAGGATGAAGTCGCGGGCGCCGATGGCGGCCGGGTCCTCGACCAGGTCCGGCGCCGGCAGATGGATGTCGCCGAGCGGTGAATGGACCCTCAGGCCCCGGGCCTTCATGGCCTCCTTATGGGCGCCGCGAGCGACGAAGGCGACCTCGTGCCCCGCCTCCGCCAGGCGCGCACCAAAGTAGCCGCCGACTCCCCCGGCCCCGATGATGGCGATCTTCATGCCTCGCCTTCCCGGCCGGCCGATCGGAACCCGGCGCCTAGCTCAGCGCTTCGCAGGCGCGCTTGATGCGTTTGCAGGCCTCTTCCAGCGCCTCGGTGGAGGTGGCGTAGGAGATGCGGAAGTAGGGCGACAGGCCGAAGGCCTCGCCCTGGACCGCGGCCACGCCCTCGGCATCGAGCAGGTAGGTGACGAAATCGCCGTCGGACTCGATGGTCTTGCCGTCCGGGGTCTTCTTGCCGATCGCGCCGGCACAGGAGGGATAGACGTAGAACGCCCCCTCCGGCCGGTGGCACTGCAGGCCCACGCAGGTGTTGAGCGCGTCGACCACCAGATCGCGGCGCGCCTTGAAGGCCGCGTTGTGCTCGGCGATGAAGTCGGAGGGCCCGGTCAGCGCCTCGACCGCCGCGGCCTGGCTGACCGAGGAGGGGTTCGAGGTGCTTTGGGACTGGACCTTGGACATGGCCTTGATCAGCTCGGCGGGGCCGCCGGCGAAGCCGATGCGCCAGCCGGTCATGCAATAGGCCTTCGAGACTCCGTTCACCGTGAGCGTCCGGTCGTAGAGTTCCGGCTCGACCTCGGCCGGGGTCGAGAATTCGAAGCCGTCGTAGACCAGGTGCTCGTAGATGTCGTCGGTCATCACCCAGACGTGGGGGTGGCGCTTGAGCACGTCGGTGAGGGCTTTCATCTCCGCGCGGCTGTAGGCCGCGCCGGTCGGGTTCGAGGGACTGTTGAGCATGACCCACTTGGTCTTCGCGGTGATCGCCGCCTCCAGGTCTTCGGCCTGGAGCTTGAACAGGTTGTTCTGGCCGCAGGGCACGATCACCGGCTCGCCCTCGGCGAGCAGCACCATGTCCGGATAGGACACCCAGTAGGGCGCCGGAATGATGACCTCGTCGCCGGGATCGAGCGACGCCATGAAGGCGTTGTAGAGCACCTGCTTGCCGCCGGTGCCGACGGTGATCTGGTTGGCTGCGTAATCGAGGCCGCTGTCGCGCTTGAACTTGGCGGCCACGGCGGCCTTCATCGCGGGCGTGCCGTCGACGGCGGTGTATTTGGTCTCGCCGCGCTGGATGGCGGCGATCGCCGCCTCCTTGATGTTGTCCGGGGTGTCGAAATCGGGCTCGCCCGCGCCCAGGCCGATCACGTCCCGGCCGGCGGCCTTGAGTTCGTTGGCCATCTGGGTGACGGCGATAGTGGGCGAGGGTTTGATGCGCGATAGGCGGCTGGCGATGACCGACATGGCGGATAAGTCTCCATAGAAGAAGCAGGGCCCCGATGGCCTCGCCGCAAAATAATCAAGCAGCCCCGGACTGACAAGCGGCTCGTATGGGTCATGGCCCGGAGAACCGGATTTCCATCCGCCCGGCCACCTTTCCGCCGCAATGGATCGCGGGATCGCCTTGATCCCGCTGCCCCGGCGCCGCGATCGAACACCAAAGCTAACCCTTCGCTCGAGAACGCCAGAAGGGACCCCGAAACATGACCGCCATCCGCTCGACCCTGCCCCACACTCTTGGGCCCGAAGCGCACGGACCATTTCCGACCCGCAGCACCACCATGCTGTGGAGCGCCGTCCGCGTCATCGGCGCCGTGCTGCTCGCCAAGATCGCTATCCTCCTGCTGCTCGTCCTGCTAATTCCGGACGCGATTCGAGCCGCCCGCGCCCAGAGTCCGGCCGGCGGGGCGGCGGCGGCGTCCGAACCGCCACCGGTCTCCGGGCTGTTCTTTCGGGCCGGGCGCGAAGACGCGGTCTTCGAGGCACCGACACTCGCCAGCGAGGTTGACATCTCGGTCGCCGGCCTGGTGTCCCGGGTCACGGTGCGCCAGCACTTCGTCAATCCCACCAAGGTCTGGATGGAGGGCATCTACGTCTTCCCCCTGCCCGAGCGTTCGGCGGTCGACCGCCTGACCATGACCGTCGGCGGGCGCGAGATCGCGGGCCGGATCATGGAGCGCGCCGAGGCGCGCAAGGCCTACGAGAAGGCCGCCGCCGAAGGCAAACGCGCGAGCCTGCTGTCGTCGGAACGCGCCAACGTGTTCGCCACCGCGGTCGCCAACATCGGCCCCGGCGAGGAGATCGTGGTCGAGATCGAGTACCAGGACCGGGTCGCCTACGCGGACGGCCGCTTCTCGCTGCGATTCCCAATGGTCGTGGCGCCGCGCTATACCCCACCGGCCGCCGCCCCCATGGCAGAGGCGCCAACCCCTGCAGCGCCGGGCCCAGGGCCGGGTGTCCGGCACGCGACGGTTTCCCAGGGCGACGACCGCGACCTGTTCGGCCCGACGCGCCATCCCGACAGCGGTCCGGGAAATCCAGTCACCCTCGCGATCACACTCGATCCCGGCCTGCCGCTCAGCGAACTGAAAAGCCTCTATCATCCGGTCGCGATCGCGGACCTCGACGATCGCCGGCGTCGGATCACCCTGGCCGAGGGGCGCACCCCCGCCAACCGCGACTTCGTGCTCGAATGGCGCCCGAAGCTCGGCGTGACCCCGGAGGCCGCGGTGTTCGCCGAGGAACGCGACGGCGAGACCTACCTGACGGTCCTGGTGGTGCCGCCCCCCGAGGCCGAGGCATCCCGGGAAGAACGGCCCGTCATCCCGCGCGACCTGATCTTCGTGATCGATACCTCCGGCTCCATGCACGGGCCCTCGATCGAACAGGCCGCCGAAGCCCTGGGACACGCACTCTCCCGCCTCGCGCCGGCGGACCGCTTCAACGTGATCCGCTTCGCGAGCGCGACCGACAGCCTGTTTCAGGATGTCCAACCGGCGAGCCCGCATAACCTGCGCATCGCCCAGGCCTATGTGGGCGCGCTTCGCGCCGAGGGCGGCACCAACATGCTGCCGGCCCTGCTGCGCGCGCTGAGCGGCCGCGCCGAGCCCGGACGCCTGCGCCAAGTAGTGTTCCTGACCGACGGCGCGGTCGGCAACGAGGCCGAACTGTTCGAGGCCATCGCCGGGCTGCTCGGCAATCGCCGCCTGTTCACCATCGGCATCGGCGCGGCGCCCAATTCCTATTTCATGCGCAAGGCCGCCGAACTCGGCCGCGGCAGCTTTACTTACATCGGCGACGTCGCCCAGGTCGGCGCGCGCGTAGAAGAATTGCTAAACAAGCTGGCGCGCCCGACGCTGACCGGGGTGAGTTTGGCCTGGCCCGAGGACCTGCCGGCGCGGGCCGAGTTCTACCCCGACCCGATCCCGGACCTTTACGCGGGCGAGCCGGTCAGCTTCAGCGTCAAGCTGCCCGGCCTGCCGCTGAACCAGGTGTCAGGCGCGCTGACACTACGCGGCCGGCGCGGCGGCGAGACCTGGGAGCGGCGCCTGGACCTGTCCACGGCGGTGTCCGTGCCCGGGGTGGCGGCGATCTGGGCGCGCGGCAAGATCGACCAGATCGAGGACGGCCGGTTCCGGGCCGAAGACCCAGCAACGGTGCGCGGCAAGGCGCTGGCGGTCGCACTCCACCACGAACTGGTGACCCGCTACACCAGCCTGGTCGCGATCGATACGCGGCCGGGGCGGCCGCCCGAGGCCGGGCTCGAAACTTTGGAGATTCCGCGCAACCTGCCCGAGGGCTGGAGCTGGGAGCACGTCTTCGGCACGGAACAACCGCCGTTCCGGATGCGCGAACTCTCGCCCGGCTTGATGCGCAAGATCAACGCAGTCGGCCAAATGGACGGTCAAGCGATCGGCCTGCCCCAGACCGCGACTCCGGCCCAACTCCAGGCGCTCATCGGTGCCGCCCTGTTGGGGCTGGGTCTGCTCTTGATGCTGGCCCTGCGGCGCGGCCGGCGCACGGCCGGTGTATAAACGCCGGCTGCTCCCACTCGCCGCGGCCCTGGCCTTGATCGCCGGGGGGCTCTGGCAGCTCGGCGGCGCGGGTTGGATTCACGCCAAGGCCTGGCTGGCCCAGGGGCTGCTGGAAGCCTCCTGGTCCGCCAGCCTGGCAAGGGCGCAAGTCGGCGCGGGGCCGGTCCGGCCGTGGCCCTGGGCCGACACCTGGCCGGTGGCGCGGCTCGACGTGCCGGGGCTCGGGATTCGGCGCGTCGTGCTCGCCGGGGCCAGCGGCCGGACGCTCGCCTTCGGCCCCGGCCACATGGCCGGCACCGCGGCACCGGGCACAGCCGGCCACGCGGTGCTCTCCGGCCACCGCGACACCCACTTCCGATTTCTGAAAGACCTGGCGCCCGGCGATGCGCTGCGGGTGCAGCGCCCCGACGGCGGCTGGCGAAATTATCGCGTGACCGGGGCCGAGGTGATCGACGCACGCCACGCGCGCCTGGCGCCGGATCCTGGCCGCCCGGTCCTCTCCCTGGTCACCTGCTACCCCTTCGACGCGGTGGCGCCCGGCGGCCCGCTGAGATACGTGGTCACGGCGACCGGGACCGGCAACGAGGATCGGCGGCTACTCGACCATGACGGTCAGAGGTTTGCCAATTTCTCCGACCTGAAAAACAAGAAATCTCGCCCCTTTGGTGGAACTGATGTTGTTGGCCACCATGTTCCGGCCCGGAATTTCGTGCAGCACGTCGCCGGGGCTGAGGACCTGCGTCGGCTCGCCTTCGATCTCAATTTTGATCGAGCCCTGGAGCATGTAGACGAAGATGTGTCCTGGATGGGAATGATTGGCAATCGTCCAGCCGGGAGCAACCTCGAATAGAACGACGTTGGCTTCCTGGCCGGCGATGCCGTCGAGCGGCGTATTCAACAGCTTTGTAACCGCCGGCTTGATCTCATGCGCAGCAGCGCCTTGCACTCCCAGGAAAAAAATCGCCGCGGCAGCAGCGAACAGAGCCAAGGATTTCCTTTTCATGATTTCCCCTCCCTAAAGTTCCCAACTTTCGAGGCCATTCCGAAATTTCTCGGATGACCTCCAGGTATGCCGAGATCATATCCCCATCGCATGGTCGGGGGAACAGAGATTTCTCCGTGGCCATCCGCCGAACATTTTCTTTGTGTCTTTTATTTCACTGCGAACCTTTGTGGAATCGATCGGTTGCCGCCTCAGCAATCCAGCGTGTTGTCGCGCTCCCACTGGCTGAGGGAACGGGAGAAGCTGTTCCATTCCTCGAGCTTGAGCTTGACGAAGGCCGAGACGAACTCTTCGCCGAGGCGCTCGCGGGCGACCTTGCTTTTGTCGAGCAGGCGCACCGCGTCGAGCATGTTGAGCGGCAGGCGCTTGACCCGCTTCAGGCGGTGGCCGTCCTCGTACATGTTGATATCGAGGCGCTGGCCCGGATCGCGCTTGTTGGCGATGCCGTCGAGACCGGCGGCGGCCAACGCGGCCTGCATGAGATAGGGATTCGCCGCACCGTCCATCAGGCGCAGCTCGAAGCGGCCCGGATCGGGGATTCGGATCATATGGGTGCGGTTGTTGCCGGTATAGGTGACGGTGTTCGGTGCCCAGGTGGCGCCCGACGCGGTCACCGGAGCGTTGAGGCGCTTGTAGCTGTTGACCGTGGGGTTGAACAGGGCGGTGAAGGAATCGGCGCTGTGCATGAGGCCGCCGAGAAACTGGTAGGCCAGCTTGGACAGGCCCAACTCGCCGCGCCGGTCGTGGAACAGGTTCTTCTTGCCGGCCTGGTCCCACAGGGAAACATGGGCGTGACAGCCGTTGCCGGTGAGGCCGGGGAACGGCTTGGGCATGAAGGTCGCGCGCAGGCCGTGGTTCTCGGCGATGGTCTTGGTCATGAACTTGAAGAACACGTGGCGGTCGGCGGTCTTGAGGCAATCGTCGTAATCCCAGTTCATTTCGAACTGGCCGTTGCCGTCCTCGTGGTCGTTCTGATACGGGTTCCAGCCGAGCCCGATCATGGCGTCGCAAATCTCGGTGATGATATCGAGACGCCGGGTCAGGGCCGCCTGGTCGTAACAGGGCTTGGATTGCGTATCGCGGGCGTCGGAAATGGCGCTGCCGTCGGCGTTGATCAGGAAATATTCGCATTCGACGCCGGTTTTGATGCGGTAGCCCTTCTTGGCGGCGGCGGCGATCTGGCGTTTCAGCACCACGCGCGGGCACTGCTCGACTTGCTTGCCGTCCATCCACAGGTCGCTGGCCAACCAGGCGACCTCCGGCTTCCAGGGCAGTTGGATCAGGCTGTCCGGGTCGAGCACCGCGAACATGTCCGGATACGCCGGGGTCATGTCGAGCCAGGCGGCGAAACCGGCGAAGCCGGCGCCGTCCTTCTGCATGCCGGCGATTGCGCGCGCCGGCACCAACTTGGCCCGCAGCACCCCGAAGAGGTCGACGAAGCTGATCAGGAAATACTCGATCTTCTTGGTTTTCGCGATCCGCGCCAGATCCTTGGCCATGTCCCCTGTCCCCTTTGTGTCAAAAGTCTCGATTGTCGTTGAAAGTCGGCGAATTCGATTCAGTCCTCGTCGCCCGGCCGCACGATGAGCGAGAGCATGCGCACCGGCAGGGCGACCAGCTCCTCGGGCCCGTGGGGCACGTCGGAATCGAAAAACAGCGAATCCCCGGGCCCCATATCGTAGGTTTGGCTGCCGTGGCGGTAAATCACCCGGCCCTCGAGGACGTAGATGAACTCGGTCCCGGAGTGCTGGAACAGCGGGAACACCTCGGACTTTTCGGTCAGGGTGATCAGGTAGGGCTCGACCGAGGTCTGGTGCCCAACGCTGTGGCCAAGCAGATGATAGAGGTGCCCGGCGCGGGTGCCGCGGCGTTCGATCGGCAGGCCCTCGCCGGCCTTCACATAGGTCGCGTCGCGCTGTTCCTCGAATTTGCGGAAGAACGAGGTGACCGGAACGTTGAGCGCCCTGGACAGCGCCCGCAGCGTGGCCAGCGACGGCGAGGTCATGCCGTTTTCGATCTTGGACAGCATGCCCGAGGACAGCCCGGCCAACTTGGCGACCTCGGCCACGGTCATGTCCAGGTCCTGGCGGAACTGGCGCACCTGGTGGCCGATGGCGACCTCGAGCTGATTGTTCTTGGCCTCCGCCGCCAACTGGTCGGCGAGCACCCTATCGGCAACCGGGTCTGGTGGTTTTCGCGTCGACATGATCCAGGATTTGGCCCGCGGGTTTCACACCATGCAAGAAAACTTCATGGCGGACAATTTTGCAACCGCGCTTACGCGCACAGCCGCCAGGGCCGCCATCACGGCCGCCAGGGCCGCCGGTAGGCCTTCGACTTGACGATACCCGGCTCACCGGAATCCGAACGGCATTCCGACCATCATCTGAACGCCAACGCCCTCGTCGGAAACGGCGGTATCGAGCCGGACGACGAGACCGCGCGCCATAACGCGAATACCGAGACCGGCGTCGAATTTCATGTCCTCGTGAAGCTCCGAGAGGTCCCAATCCGAGGCGACGCGGCCGAGCTCGACGAAGGGTGCGAACTGGATCCACTGAACGCCCAGATGCTTCTGCAGCCAAGGATAATTGTCGAACGGGTTCCAATCGGGCGTCAGGCGCAGTTCCGCCGAGTAGTATATCGCCGAACGGTCGTTAAAACGCTGCGTCGGGTAGCCCCGCATGCGCCACAACCCGCCT
>CAXMQD010000413.1:0-6459 GCA_964194965.1 uncultured Acidimicrobiia bacterium
TTTCAGGGCCCCTGTCGCGGCCTCCTCAATGTCCGAGTTGGGCCGTCCAAAATCGGGGAAATCACACCGCTTTACTGCATGCGATACGCTCTGATGACTCTGATTTCCTGCACCTCGGAATCGGACTTGCTCATGAACTGACCGTCGACGGTTCGACCAGATTATTTGGGCGCTGATCACAATCATTTAATTTGATCACGAACAAATTTGCGGATACCGTTTTCCACCATTCACTTGAAATCGGACCTGGTGTATGATGGTTGAGGTCTATCTGGAAAACGTCGGATAGTAAAATTTTGCCCTGGGTAAAGTCCGTAAAAATAAACAGCTGTGGGAGGTGATCATGACGTTAATCGATAGAAGGCATTTTCTTCAATACAGTGCGGCGGTCGGTGGAGCGACCTTAAGCAACGGCCTTTGGGGATTCGACGCCCACGCGGCAACGTTTCCAAGTAAGGCGTTTTCGGCCTACGTCGCGGCCAAGCCCGGCGGTGGCCATGATCGGTTCAGCCGAGCGATCGCGCCAGAATTCCAGCGTGTCACCGGTCAGCCGATGAAGCTGATCTTTACCCCCGGCGCGGGCGGCGTGTTGGCGGCGACCAAAATACTGAACGCGCCCCCCGATGGGTATGCATTGGGTGTCATCGCAATCTCAAGCATGAACGTGTCTATTCAGTTCGGCAAGCCGGAGAACTTCACATTTGGCGCGTTTGCGTATCTGGGAACGATGTGGTCCGGACCGTTGGCCATTTTCACCGGCAAGAATTCGAAGTGGGAGTCCATCGAACAGGTGGTCGAGGCCTCGAAGACACAAAAAATCACGGCGGCGGTTGCCGGCATGCGCCAGATGTACCATGTCGGCGGGCTGATCTTTAACAAGGCGGTCGGCGCCAATATCCAATTCGTGCCTTATGGCGGTGGTTCACCGAGCCGAAAGGCAGCCGCGGCCGAAGAGGCCGATATCGTTTGGACCGGGTTGTTCGACGCCAATGCACAGTATTCCGTGCTCCGTTGTCTGTGCATATTCTCGGACAAAAACCCCATCCCCGATATTATCGACGCACCGACAATGCACGACGTCTATCCGAAACAGGCGGTCGATCTCGAGCATCCCACCGGATATGTCACGTCGGCGGAAGTCGCGCGCAAGAACCCCGAAAACTATAAATTCCTAGTCGACAAATACCGCGAAGCCCACACCTCCGAGGTAACACGGGCGGCACTCAAAAAGGGTGGATGGCCAACAAAAGCAATCAAGTACTGGTCTCCCGAACAAATCATGGAATGGGAGGCGGGCTTTCGCAAAGACATGGCGAAAATATCGCTTTAATTTCGTGAGTGATGTCCGGCTCGGGCGGGATCGCCATCCAGCACGGAATCGCGAAAGCACGCTCGGTGACTCCCGGTCAAGCACGCCAGGGGCAAGGCATTGTTTTGCCCCCTATCGCCCCTGGCGGCCTGAAGCAAGGTCTGGACCCACATCGGGCAGGCGAACGGTGAAGTGAAACAGCGGAACTGGTCCGAAGGCATATTGCCCGCGATCGTCGTGGTTTACGGGATCGCCTACGTCGCGCAGACCCACCACCTTCCCTGGAATGCGATCCTTTATCCTTACGCGCTGCTGGGCATGATCGCCCTGCTGCTTGGGATCATCGCCCTGCGCCAGCGTGCCCGCGGGGATGAGCCCGCAATTGTTCGGGGGGGCGACTCTCTCTCGGCGCCAGCGGGCCAGCAGCCGGTTCGCCAATCGATCGGCGGCGGCATCGCTAACGCCGGCCTGGGCCTGAGCCTGGTTGTTGGCACCTTCGTTTATCCCTGGATCATGGAGTCCTTTGGGTTCGTGTTGACCACGGGGCTCTATTTGTTAGTCCTGTTCCGGGTCTTCAAGTCGTTCCGCCTGGTGGTCATTGGGCCGCTGGCATTGGCCATTTCCGTTATTCTATCGGTGTTTTTGCAACATGTTCTTAGCTTAAATCTTCCCTCTTTCGGGTTCGCGGAACTTCCTTTCGGTATGTAAGGCAGAGCATGTGGAATCCTGAATCCCTTCTCTTGGGCCTGGACTTGGTCACCAGCTGGGAGAATCTCCTTTGGTTGGCACTCGGCTTCACCACGGGACTGATCGTTGGTGCCATTCCGGGGCTTGTCGAGAGCACGTTTCTGGCGGTGATGTTGCCGTTCACCATCTATATGGACGTTTGGACCGCCATATTCTTCATGACCGGCGGCTACGTGGCGTCCGAGGCTGCCGGTTCCTATCCCGCCATTCTGCTAAACATGCCGGGAACGCCGGGCGCGTCGGCCACCACCTTCGAGGGCTACGCGCTGACCAAAAAAGGCTTTCCCGGCCAGGCGGTCGGCGTATCCGTGACCTCATCGGCTATCGGCACCCTCTGCGGGGCTTTGTTGTTTATGTTCTTGGGCCCTCTGTTCGGAAAATTCGCTTTCAACTTCAATTCCCCCGAAATGTTCATGCTGGCGGTCTTCGGATTGACGGCGGTGGCCTCGCTCACCGGCGATGACCCGATCAAGGGCCTGTTGTCGGCGCTGCTCGGCCTGCTCATCGCAACCACCGGGCTGGATCTGTTCAACGCCCTGCCGCGCGCCACATTCGGATTCTTGGAGGTCTACGACTCCATCCCGCTGCTGCCGGCGCTTTTGGGTCTGTTCGGGTTTTCAGAAATACTCGTGCTGGCCAACCGGCCCTCCATAATCACCAGCCAAGGCATTACTTACAAAGGCCTACGCGCGCCCCTCGAGGGGGTCAGGATCGCCCTCGCCCATCCATTTGTCATCCTGAGGTCGACCATAATCGGATTGCTGGTCGGAATTATTCCCGGAGCGGGCGGGACGGCGGCTAACGTCATCAGTTACGGCCAGGCCAAGCAGTGGTCGAAGCATCCTGAAAAATTCGGCAAAGGCACCTACGAGGGTCTCGTCGCCACCGACACGTCGAACAATGCGGTCGTCCCCGGTGCGCTGATCCCGACGTTGACCCTCGGAATTCCGGGCAGTCCCACGACGGTGGTGTTCCTAGCCGCGCTGATGCTGCAGGGCATTCGGCCGGGGCCTGGTTTTTATGAGTCTCACGCGACCCAGGCCTATGCCATCGGTTGGGGGCTTATTATGTGCTCCGTGCTGGTTATGGCGGTCGGCCTACCCCTGGCCGGGACTTTCGCCAGGGTCGCATTTGTGCCAACGCGAATTCTCGTGCCACTGATTTCCGTGGCCTGCATCATCGGTGTCTTCAGCGCTCGCCAGTATCTCATCGATATCCAGATCATGGTGCTGTTCGGTGTCTTGGGTTTCATTGTCAAACGATACGGCTACTCACCGGTGGCGCTGTTACTGGGCCTGATTCTGGGTAATCTTCTGGAAGACAACTTTTACCGCAGTGTCATGATCGGCGGCCCGGAAATCTTTTTCACCAAACCCATTGCCCTTGGCTTGATGTTCCTTTCCGCGCTCTCGTTGGCACTACCCGCCGCCTTGCGCTACGCTGCCAGGGATCGGGCGGCAAAGTCTTCTGAACGTGAATGATCCGCCACCCTTACCCGAGCAAGTGCTCACCGAGGAGCTGTGACCCATGTCAGTTAGCCCTGGAGGACACCCGAGATGGCGCAGTATTGAACACCGTGTCGGCCTGCTGATTCCGTCGTCCAACAGCCTGATCGAGCCGGAATATTACGCCGTCATGCCGCCTTCGGTCAGTGTTCACTTCGCCCGCTTGACGATGACCGAGGTGAGCGCCGACGGCATTGCCCGCCAGGACGCCGACGTAATTGTACAGTCCCAAATGCTGGCGACGGCCAATGTCGAGGTCATTCTGTTTTGCATTACAGCGGCCAGCTTCTATATGGGACTCGACTATGACGCAAAGCTCAAGCGACGGATCGAGGTCGAGAGCGGCAAGCCGGCCCTGACCGCCGCCCGTACGGTGATCGATGCCTTGCGCGTTCTCGATGTGCGTCGGATCGCTTTGGCGACGCCCTTCGTGCCCAAAGGGACCGGCCGCGGCCGGCGATTTTTCGAAGCGAATGGTTTCGATGTGGTGGCGGCGGAAGGGCTGGATTATACGGACAATTTTTCTATCGCTCTGATCGATCCCGAGACCGTCCGCGACCTCGTGCGCCGGGTCGACACGGACACCGCCGAGGCCATCATCATTCCGGGCGGCAACATGCCGTGCCTTTCGATCGTCGAGGAGATGGAAGCGGAACTGGGCAAACCTGTGGTGACCACCAACCAGGCGGGAATCTGGGCCTTGCTACGCCATCTCGGCGCCGTCGATCGCGTGGACGGCACCGGTCGGTTGCTCCGGGAACATCTGGCGGGCTGAATGACGACCGCGGCGGCATGCCATTGCCGCCGGGAAACCAAAATGCCGCCAGGATCCGCCCGGGCCGTGGCCAGCGGTCCCGAATGAGGAATTACGCCCGCCTTCATTAAAATGTTGGTGTACGTGCCGGCTTCTCGGTGCCGACAAGACGACCCGCGCGACCTTGTTGGCCAAGGCGATCGCGAAATTCAAGGATGTGACGACCCTTCAGAAATTCGTTTCCGGTCATGCCTCGCGCCACAGTCACGTCAACCAGGGCCGCCACCTCGACCACCGCGGCATCTTCGAGCGAAACCGCTCCACCGCCCTGACCAATACATAACCCATATTGATCACATTCATGCAAATATGGTAAGCTGGGTAAAATAAAAATCAATGTGCCGTGCAGCCAGGATGCACATTCGGTGCGTCTTCTGCACCAAGCTCATGGTCTTTGCATAAGGGGGATAACCTATGACTTTGGAAAAAAATCGAGCGAGCCGACTTGGTTTTGTTTTTGTGTCAGCCATCCTTGGTACCTTCATCGCGGCCGGCACCACCTTCGCCCAGGATTTTCCCAACAAGCCCATCACCATCATAGTTCCCTATTCCGCCGGGTCGAACATGACCAAATATTCCCGCGCGGCGGTACCCTCCTTGTCGAAAACGCTGGGGGTGCCTGTGGTCGTGAAAAATATTCCCGGAGCCAACGGGTGGAATCAGGTCTATCGCGCCAAACCCGACGGCTATACGCTGGGCGTCGGTGATCCGACGGGGCAGATTGGCATCAGCATGGTGCAGGAACTTCCCTACGATATTTCCAAATTCACATGGCTTGGCCAATGGGCTTCCGGAAACCAACTGCTGGTGGCGGGGAAAAAATCAGGCTTCAAAAGTCTTCAGGATTTGGTCGATGCTAAAAAGCCGGTGCGATGCGGAACCTTCGGCGGGCTGTCCGCCGGGGCCGTCCAGTGCGCCCTGCTTGGCGATCAAAAGGGGTTCCCCGTCAAGTTCGTGAACACAGCCGGCCCGAGGGAAGTGCCCCTTGCCGCCCTGCGCGGTGATATCGATATCGGGTCAGTTGGCGTGAACTTGTGGCTGGGCCATATCAAGAAAGGCGATGTCACTCCGATCGTGGTGTGGTCCGCCGAACGCGATAGCCGGGTTCCCGACGTGGATTCCCTATCCGACATCGGTCTTGGCTCCTTAGGAAATTTGACGGTGTACCGTGCGGTATTCACCACACCTGGTATCCCTCAGGACCGCAAGGAGATCCTTATGAAGGCCCTTAACGCGAGCCAAGAGGAACCGAGTTGGAAGGCGTTCATTGACAAGGGCAGTTTGGACAATAACTACGTGTTCGACAACAACTACGCGGTGACCCTGCAGAAGGCCTACGACTCGGTGAGTTCCCGCCGGGCCTTGATCGAAAAGGCCTTCAAGTAATCGGATGCAGCAACACACTGCGTTAAGCATGCGCACATGCCTGCATTTGGATGGCGAGGACGGATTGGGGTAATAAGCCCCACCGTCCTGGAGGTCATCCCCTACGAGTTCCATAGGTTTGCCCCCCCGGGCGTCGTCCTGGTGGGGGTGACCTGCCATATGGAAGGCTGGGCGGAGGTTCAGTACGAACGCGCTTTGGTGCAGGTCGAATCGTCGGCCAAATACCTGGGCGCGCGGAAGGTTGATTTTGTCGTGCATGTGGCGACCCCGCCGGTGGTGAGTCAGGGCGTCGGGTTCGACTTGGAACTCATCCGTCGCTTGCAGGAATCGGCCGGTTGCCCGGCAACCACCAGTGCCCGGGCCGCCATCAATGCCTTGCGGCATTTCTCCGCGACACGGATCGTCCTGGTGACGGCATTCAACGAGCGGCTCATCGAGCAGCTGTCGGCGTTTTTGGCCGGCAACGGAATAGAGGTTCTCTACGTGGCCAGAATGGCCGCCACCTTTGACTTTCTTCATGCGATCCCTACGGAGAGTATCCGCCAGGCTGCGTTGGAGGCCATGGCAAAAGCGCCAGAGGCCGATGCCGTGTTGATTCCAGGCGGGCAAATTCCCGCCGCACAGTTGGTTGCCTCTCTGGAAGCCGACCTTGGTGTTCCCGTGATCGCACAGAATCATTCCGATTTTTGGGAACCCTT
>CAXMQD010000414.1:0-4184 GCA_964194965.1 uncultured Acidimicrobiia bacterium
GATTTGGGATCGTAAAGCGGCCGCAGGCTGGCACGGGCGGCGTGGCGGGTGCCGGCGACTTCGATCTCGTAGCTGCCCGAATTGACGAACTCGGCGTCAACCCCATCCGGGTGGCTGACATAGCCGAGCCCGATGGCCCGGCCCAGGTGGTGGCCGTAGTTGCCCGACTCCAACTGCCCGACCACCGCGCCATCGCGGAAGATCGGCTCGTTGTGGTAGAGCAGCGGTTCCGGGTCTTCGAGCGCGAACTGGACCAGGCGTTTTTTCAGCCCCGCCTCCTTCTGGCGCAGCAGCGCGTCGCGGCCGATGAAGGGCACGTTTTTGTCGAGACGCACGGCGAAGCCGAGCCCGGCCTCGAGCGGCGTATCCTCGCAAGTGATGTCGTGGCCCCAGTGGCGGTAGGCTTTCTCCAGGCGCAGGCTGTCCATGGCGTGCATGCCGACCGGCTTGAGCCCGAATGCGCCGCCCTCGGCCAAGATCGTGTCGAGCAGGCCGGGCGCGAACTCGCTCGGCACGTAGAGCTCCCAGCCGAGCTCGCCGACGTAGGTGATGCGCAACGCTCGCAGGGTCGCGAAACCGATCTCCAACTCCTGGGAGGTGCCGAAGGGAAACGCCGCGTTGGACAGGTCGGCGGGCGTCAGGCGGTTCAACAGGGCGCGACTGTTGGGGCCCATGATGCCGATCACCGCCATACCCGATGTGACGTCGGTGATCGTCACCCGCGCGTCCTCGGGCAGGTTACGCTTGAGCCAGTCGAGGTCGTGGACCGCGACCGCCGCACCGGTCACCACCAAGTAGCGGTCCTCGGCCAGGCGCGTAATCGTGAGGTCGGCCTCGATGCCGCCGCGCGCGTTCAGCCACTGGGTGTAGACCACCTTGCCGACCGGCACCGCCATGTCGTTGGCCGACACGTGCTGCAGCACCGCCTCCGCATCCGGCCCCTGGACCAGGAACTTGGCGAAGGACGTCTGGTCGAGCAGGCCAACCGCCTCGCGCACCGCCCTGTGCTCGGCGGCCGAGTAGTCGAACCAGTTCTGGCGGCTATAGCTGTATTCGTACTTCGGCTCGACGCCCTCGGGCGCGTACCAGTTGGGGCGTTCCCAGCCGGCGACCTCGCCGAAGCAGGCGCCGCGTGCCTTCAGGCCCTCGTAGAGCGGTGACTTGCGCACTCCGCGCGCGGTCTCGCACTGACGATAGGGCCAGTGCATGTCGTAGAGCAGGCCGAGCGCCTCGGACGCGCGGTGGAACAGGTAGCTCTTGTTGTTTTGGAACGGCTGCACGCGCCGGATATCGAGCGCCGAGAGATCGATCGGCTGCGCGCCCTCGACGATCCACTCGGCCATCACCTGACCGGCGCCGCCCGCCGACTGGATGCCGATCGAGTTGAAGCCGGCGGCGACGAAGAAGTTCCGCAACTCCGGCGCCTCGCCCAGCATATAAAGGTTGTCGGGGGTGAAGCTTTCGGGACCGTTGAAGAACTTGCGGATGCCGACTTTCTCGAGTGAGGGGATGCGATGCATCGCGCCTTCCAGCACCGGCAAGAAGTGGTCCATGTCCTCGGGCAGCTCGTCGAAGGCAAAGTCCTCCGGGATGCCGTCCATGCCCCAGGGCTTGGCGTGATGCTCGAAGGCGCCGATCAGGAGCTTGCCCGCGTCCTCTTTGTGGTAGGCGCAGCCGTCCATGTCGCGCAGCACCGGCAGGCCCGCATGCACGCCCTCCATGGGCTCGGTAACCACGTAAAAGTGCTCGCAGGCGTGCAGCGGCACCGCGACCCCGGCCATCAATCCGACGTCGCGCGCCCACATGCCGGCGCAGTTGACCACGTATTCGGCCTTGATCTCGCCCCGATCCGTGCGCACCCCGGCGGCACGCCCCCGCTCGATCAGCACGCCGGTGACCTTGGTGTCCTCGAAGATCTGCGCCCCGCCCATGCGCGCGCCCTTGGCCAGCGCCATGGTGGTGTCGGCCGGGTTGGTCTGGCCGTCGTTGGGGAAGTAGACCGCGCCGAGAACGTCGTCGACATTGAGCAAGGGAAAGAGGTCCTGGGCCTCCTTGGGGCCGATCGTTTCGACCTCCACGCCGATCGCCCGGGCCAGGCCGGCGGCGCGCCGATGCTCCTCCCAGCGCGCGGCGTTGGCGGCGATGCCGAGGCTACCGTTCTGCTTGAAGCCGGTCGCCTGGCCGGTCTCCGCCTCCAGCGTCTTGAACAGCGCCACGGAGACCTGGGCCAGGCGGGTCAGCACCCGGCTGCCCAGCATTTCGCGCACCAGCCCGGCGGCGTGCCAGGTGGTGCCGGAGGTCAGCTTCTTGCGCTCGAGCAGGACCACGTCCCGCCACCCCAACTTGGTCAGATGGTAGGCCAGCGAGCAGCCGATAATGCCACCGCCGACGATAACGACGCGAGTTTCCCCCGGTAACGATTTGGCCACGATCCCACCTTCCCTGCGTGCGCGGAATCTCCGCTAACAAGCGCACCCTATTCCCCGATGCCGGGGGCTGCTAGTGCCAGTTGCCGCTATCTTGTGAGGCCACGGGCAAGCGCTCCAGAGTGCGCCCCGGCGCGTCCGGAATCAGGCCGGCCGCTCGGGTCCGAACAGGCGTTCGTGAAGCCAGTCCCAGGAGGCCTGGTCCGGGGCCATCAGCAATCCCGGCGCCCGGTGGCTCCGCGCATCGTAGGAGGCACCGTCGAGGGTCCGCGCCAGGCCACCGGCTTCGCGAAAGATCAGGGTCCCGGGCACATGGTCCCAGGGCATCAACTTGGTGAATAGGGAGAACTGAATCGCGCCGGTGGCCAGGCGCAGGTATTCCCAACCCGCGCAGCGCAACGACTTGACCGCGCCGACCCGCGCGCGCCGGGCCTGAATCTGACGCGCCATATCGGCGGTGGCGAAGCTGCTGGCGTGGAGCGTGCCGCGCAAATCGGCCGGCGGCGGCGGCGGGCCGAGCGTCAGGCGCGCGCCGTCGAGCCAGGCACCCGCGTCCCGCTCGGCGGTGGCGCAGCGCGGTCCGATCGGATCCAGAATCCAGGCGGCCCCAACTTCGCCCTTGCGAACCAGGGCGACCATGAGCGCAAAAAGTGGCTTGCCGCCGGCGAAGTTGGCGGTGCCGTCGATCGGGTCGATGACCCAGATCCAATCGTCCTCCTGGGTGAACTTGTCGAGCAGACCCGGGTCCTCGGCGGTCGCCTCCTCGCCGACCACCTGGGAGCCGGGCAGAAGGTCGCGCAATCGGCGCGTGATCTCGCGCTCGGCGGCGACGTCGGCCACGGTGACCACCTCGCCGCCTTTCTTGGCCTTGATCTCGTGTTCGGCCAACGCGCGAAACCGCGGCATGACCTCCTCGGCCGCGACCTCGCGCAGGATCGTGCTCACCGCTTCGATATCGACAATCATCTCGGGGCCCTAGCCGATGATCCCCATGACGTCGCCCTCGCGCATGATCAGGACGTCGTTGTCGTCGATCGTGACTTCGGTGCCCGAAAACTTGCCATAGAGCACGGTGTCGCCCCGCTTGACTTCCATCGGCAGGAGCGCGCCGTCCTCGCCGCGCGCGCCCGGGCCGGTCACCAGCACATTGCCGCGCATTGGTTTTTCCTGGGCGGTGTCGGGCACGATGATGCCGCCGGCGGTCTTTTCTTCCCGATCCAGGGGTTCGATCACGACGCGGTCATGCAAGGGTTTGAATCTCATATTTTCTGTTCCTTCTCTGATATTTATGATTGTTTTTTCAACCGTCCTCTCCGACAGGTTCAGCCTGCCGGTGGCGAAAACGGGCGAAATCGGCGGGGTCGAGATCGACCCGCAGGTGGGCTCGGCGCGCGTCGTCGCGGCGCGCCAGCACCTGGCCGTGATCGTAGAGCCAGGCGATCGCGGCGCCATCCTCAAGCGCCACAGAGAGCGTCACGGTGCGGGCGGCCTTGGCCAGATGACGGTCGATTGCCGAAAGCAACTCCGGCACGCCCTCGCCGTTCAGGGCCGAGACCGGAATTTGGCCGGTGCCGCGCGCGACCCGATTCCGAAGCATCGTGCGCGACTCGGTATCCAAGAGGTCGATCTTGTTGAGCACCTCGATAGCCCGTTCATCGAGCCGCTCGCCCAAGCCGAGATCGTCGAGAATTGCCTCCACGTCTTCGCGCTGGGCCTCGCTATCGGGGTGGGCGATGTCGCGCACGTGGAGGACCAGGT
>CAXMQD010000415.1:0-3451 GCA_964194965.1 uncultured Acidimicrobiia bacterium
CACCATCTGCGCGAGGTCCCGGCGCTCGGCCACGTCAATGCATTCCACTGTCCGGCGGGATTGCAGGGCGATCCCGAATTATGCGTCGTAGCCAACGATCCGCGCGGTTTCGGCCTGGCTTACGTCGCTCAGTAATACCGACGGACAGGGGAACGTTATGCCGCTCAAGGTTGCCTCGCGGGGCCAGGTGCCGCCATTCATCGTCATGGACGTGATGCGTGCGGCCAACGAGCGCGCCGCGGCCGGTGAGGACGTGCTGCATCTGGAAATCGGCCAGCCGGGCACGCCGGCGCCGCGCGCGGTGCTGGATGCGGCAAGGCGGGCACTCGAGGAAGATCGGATCGGCTATACCGACGCCCACGGCATCCCGCCATTGCGCGATCGTCTCGCGCGTCACTACAGGGAGACCTACGGAGTCGAGATCGATCCGGACCGAATCATGGTCACGACCGGCTCATCGGGCGGCTTCCTGCTCGGTTTTCTGGCCGCTTTCGATATCGGTGACCGGGTCGCGCTTGCCGCGCCGGGCTATCCCGCCTACCGCAACATCCTCACCTCGCTCGGCGTCGAGCCGGTGCTGCTGCCGACCGAGGCCGAACATCGCTTTCAGCCGACGCCCGAACTGCTCGACCGGGTCGAAGGACCGCTGCACGGGTTGATCGTGGCCAGCCCTTCGAACCCGACCGGAACCATGCTCGACCGGGCCGCTCTCGGCGCGCTGGCCGACTACTGCCACGCGCGCGATATTCGTCTGGTCTCGGACGAGATCTATCACGGCATCTGTTACGGTGCGGGCGCGGTTTCGGCGCTCGAGTTCGGCGATCCGGCGCTCGTGATCAGCAGCTTCTCCAAGTACTACTCGATGACCGGTTGGCGCCTCGGCTGGATGGTAATGCCCGAAGACCTGCTGCGCCCGGTCGAGTGCCTGGGCCAGAATTTGTTCATCTCCGCCCCGACTCTGTCGCAGTTTGCCGGCCTCGCGGCGCTGGACTGCCAGGAAGTGCTCGACGGCTACGTCGCCACCTATGCCCGCAATCGGGAATTGCTGCTTGGGCAGCTACCCCAGGCCGGATTCGACCGCCTGGCGCCGGCCGATGGCGCCTTCTACCTCTACGCCGAGGTCAGTCATCTGACCAACGACAGCGAAGCCTTCTGCCGCCGCATGTTGGCTGAAACCGGCGTTGCCGCCACGCCGGGGGTCGATTTCGACCCCGAGCGCGGCAACCGCTATCTGCGCTTTTCTTTCGCCGGTCCGGAAGCCGAAATGGCCGAAGCCGCACGCCGCCTAAAAGCCTGGATTTGATTCAAAAGTCAGAAATGGCCAGTTGATTCCTGTCAGCTGAATTTCTGCCACCAGCCACGCCGCCGCGGGGCCGCGGTTTCGGCGTCCGGCACTGGCGCCGCGGGCAGGTCCGCCGGGTCCTCGCCGTTGGCGGGAACCGGATCCTCGGGTGTTGGAACAGAGGCTGCCACAGGGGCCGTCCCAGGGGCCGTCCCAGGGGCCGGCATATCCGGCGCCTCCGGGACTGGCTCGGCCGCCGGTTCGGCGTGTGGCGTGGCCTTTTTCCGGGCGGCCGCATTTTTACGCGGCGCGCGTTTGGCCGCGCTGCGCTTGCGTTTCGGCTTGGCCTCGGTTTCGGCTTCGGACTCCCCGGTGTCCTTTGGCGTTTCTTTCTCCGCGGTCACCTCGGGAGCTGGGGCCGCGGCCTTTTTCCTACGCGGGGCGCGGCGACGTCTTGGCTTGGGCGTTTCGGATTCGGCCGCTTCGGCGGTCACAACGTTGCTCGGCGCTTCCAGGGGATCATCCACCCCAGCGGCCCCGGGGGCGGCCTCGGAGGCCGCCTCGGGGGCAGCCTCGGGGGCGGCTTCCTCAGTGGATTCCGGCTCCGGCGAATCGGCGGCAGATTCCTCGGCCGCGGTATCCGAATCTTCCTCGCCCCGCCGCCGCGCGCGGCGCCGGCCGCCCCGTTTGCCGCGGCGCCGGCGGCGCTTCGGCTTGTCTTCGCCGTCCTGTTCTGGTGCGCCGTCCTGTTCTGGTGCGCCGGCGCGGTCCTCGGTTATCGCTTCCCCTTCTTCCTCCTTGGCATCGGTCTCGGCCTCGGCGGGTTCGGCGGGCGCGGCCTCGGCTGGCTCTTCGCCGCGCCGGCGCCGGCGCCGGCCGCGGGTGCGCTTCCGCTCGCTCCTGTCGCCCTCGCCCTCGCCTTCGCTGCGTTCGCGGTGCTCCTCTTCCTCTTCGGCGCCGCTACGCGGGCCCAAGCTCAAGCGTTCGAGATTGTAATTCGGCGCGATCAGGCTTTCGTCGACCTCCACCCTTACTTGGAAGCCATAGCGATGCTCGATCTCGACGATTCGATCGCGCATGCGGTTGAGCAGGTGCAGCGCGGCGGCCGATGGCGCGGTAACCAGAACATCGCCCGATCCGCGCCGGATGCCTTCCTCTTCGAGCCCGCGCAGCACGTGTAACGCCATGGATTCGGTGGTGCGCACGTAACCGCTTGCGTTGCAGTTCGGGCACACCACGGTGGAACTTTCGAACAGGCTAGGCCGCAGACGCTGGCGCGACATTTCGAGCAGGCCGAAGGGACTAATCCGGCCGAGCTGAATGCGCGCCCGGTCGAGGCGCATCGCTTCCTTCAGCTTGCGCTCCACGGTGCGGTTGTGGCGCGACTCCTCCATGTCTATGAAGTCGATTACGATCAATCCGGCCAGGTCCCGAAGGCGTTGTTGGCGGGCGATCTCCTCCGCGGCCTCCAGGTTGGTCTTGTAGGCGGTCTCCTCAATGTGCCGCTCGCGCGTTGCCTTGCCCGAGTTGACATCGATGGCGACCAAGGCCTCGGTCATGTTGATGACGATGTAGCCGCCCGATTTGAGCTGCACGGTCGCGTTGTGCATGGAATCGATCTGGCTCTCCACCTGATGGCCGTAGAACAAGGGCACCGTCGGGTCCTTGTACAGCTTGACCTTTCTGGCGTGGCTCGGCATCAGCGATTTCATGAACGCCTTGGCGTGCTTTTGACCTTCCTCGCCGTCAACCAGGATCTCATCCATGTCGCTCTGATAGAGGTCGCGCATGGCGCGCTTGATCAGGTTGGCCTCTTCGTAGATCAGGTTGGGCGCGATAGAGGCGAGGGTGGCATCGCGAATCTCGCCCCAGAGCCGGAGCAGGTATTCGTAGTCGCGTTTAATCTCGACCTTCGTGCGCTCGCTCCCGGCAGTGCGCACGATGACCGCCACGCCCTCCGGAATGTCCAGGTTTTCGACCACTTTTTTCAACCGGCGGCGGTCCGAAGGGTTGCTGATCTTACGGCTAATTCCGCCGCCCTTGCCGGTGTTGGGCATGAGCACGCAATAGCGTCCGGCCAGCGACAGATAGCTGGTCAGCGCGGCGCCCTTGTTGCCGCGCTCCTCCTTGGTCACCTGGACTAGGATCACCTGGCGGCGTTTGATGACC
>CAXMQD010000416.1:0-2688 GCA_964194965.1 uncultured Acidimicrobiia bacterium
CAGGGTAGATTTAGTCTGAACTGATTGACTGACAATTCTGGTTGCCTGCCAAGAGCGATCTTCGGGCCGCGGGGTATATCAAGGGGAAACCATGCAAGACACTTCGGCACCCCGACCAGCGAAGTCAAATGATAGACTTCAACCGAAAGACACGGGTCTAATTCCCACCTTGGGCCGACATCGCATGTTTTGTTCTCAGCGCTTTGTTTGCTCGATTGACCGGCAGAGCTGTGCCACGCCTCACCCCGATGCTAAGGACGCCGGCCGGGATCACCCAGGGCAAACCGAGCATGCCGTCCAGGCCGACCAAGTGTGCGCCCCTGATCAGCGATTATGAAAGCGCTAATAGTCGGCGATAGTTGCGGAGCCTTAGCGGCGGTGCGCGAACTTGGACGCGCCGGCTGGACCCTAGGTGTTGGATCGAGTTCACGCTTCGGCTGGGCGGCTTCGTCTCGCTGGGTGTCCCATTGGCATCGCGTGCCGCCGCCGGTCAGCGATCTTGGGGAGTTCATTGGCGCAATCAACCGGGCAACCGAAAAGCACGGTTATGAGGTAATTTTTGGTACCGGGGATGCGGAAGTCCTGGCGCTATCCGCCAATCGGGAGAAGATTAGGTCCACTTATTCCATATGCCCCGCACCCCTGCGTGGTCCGTGGCTTCGACAAGCTCCACCTGGCGGAGCTGGCGGGCAAGGTGGGGCTGGCCACGCCTATCACGCGCGAGGCCAGCGAGAGTGCGCTTAAGGACCTCGGCCTTCCGGTCGTGGTCAAATCGAGGCTGCACTGGACCCCAAGCAGGCCCAATCAGGGAACTCGTGTCGAAGCGGTCGTCGCGCACAGCTGGGATGAGGCATTACGACAAGCGGATATCATGCGATCGATCGGCGCCGAGCCTTTGTTTCAGCAATATGTGCCGGGCTCATTACTGTCCTTCGTGGCGCTCGTCGATGAGAAGCACAGGATCGTCTCCCAACATTTTCAATTGGCGACCCACATGGGGATGTCGGAGTCGGGTATCTCCGCGCGAGCAACGAGCCTCCCGGTACCCGATAGCTTGGCGGTGCGGGTCCAGGCGTTTCTGAGCGAGATCCACTGGTTCGGGTTAGTGCAAATCCAGTTTCAGTTGCCCGATAACGGCGAACCCCATCTGATTGATTTCAACGGCCGCATATATGGAACCATTTCATTATCCAACGGCTGCGGCATGCAGGCCATGGATACTTGGGGGCGCCTCGCCACTGGAAGAATCACCACCCCGTCCAAAACGATGGTAGGTCCGCGTTACCAGTCACTAGAAGGCGATTTGCGACGAGCCATGACCCAACCAGGTATGAGACGGATCTATGAAGTATTGGAATGTCTGGTTGAAGCTGGCGGGGCTGTTCATCCCATCCTCAGTTGGTCCGATCCCTTGCCTGTCTTGGCTTACCTCGCCCGCCTGCCCAGGCGTGTCCTCTTCAAGGCATGGAAACAAGCCGCCAACCATTGGCGACTAGGAGAAGCCTAAACGACTCCAACCCAACTTGAACGACTGTCAAATAGGAGGAACACCCCAGGTAGCGGCGATAATATTCGCGTTCTCGTCAAGTCCTGCGCTTGTCCACCTGACTCACCGCCGCAGGTACAATCCAGACTGGGAGGGGCCGCAAGCGCTCCTCGTGGTCCTGCTCGTAAAGCTGGATAGCACGGGCGACGAATTTCTAGACGGACTTCGTAGCCACGGATAGATCGTTCCGGCGAAATGATAGCACAGGAAATCGGAGCCTCTCTCTATGCGCCCGATGATGGATTTATCGTAGTGGGAATGTCCGAGTCCGGCTAAACGCGGAAGTGCCCAAATGCGCGGAATTGCGTCCGGTGTTGGCTCCAAAGCCGATATCAGCGCCCCGGTGCCGACCCAACTCTAGTCTATGAGGTCGCGACCTGGCGCGGTTTCCGTTTGGTTCGGCCCGCACCAAGCTCAACGCCGCAGAATGAGCGCGCCGTCGCGGACCTCGTAGGAGCGCAGGCGTTCGAGGAAGCTCATGCCGAGCAACGAGCCGCGCATCGCCGCTTGATTGACCGTGGCCGGCAGGTCGTCGATCCGGATCGGCCCGATCTCGATCGAGCCCAAGCGCACCGCCGCCGTGCGCACGGTGCCGTTGGCGGTTTCCGCGAACCCGGTGAAACGAAGGCCCGCGGGATCGAAGCCGATGCGGCGGGCATCGGCCGGGCTCAGCACGATGCCGCTGGCGCCGGTGTCGACCAGGAAGCGGATCCGTTCGCCGTCGACCAGCGCCTCGACCCGGAAATGGCCGTCGGCGCTGGCCGGGAAGCGGACCTCGTCGTCGCCGAGCGTGGTGCCGCGATGGGGCAGGAACTCGCCGGCCACGCGTGCGCCGATGGCGCCGAACTCCGCGCGATAGGCGTAGCCGAGCGCGAGCACCGCGATAATGAGCGCCCAGAGCCCCGCCGCCTTCGCCACGCCGCGAAGCCGCAACCGGCGTCCGGCCAAGACCGCGCTCGAGACCAGAACCAGCAGCAGCACCAGATAAACCAGCCGCACCCGGTCCAGCTCCGAATAGATCGCGTCCGGGAATCGCCACGCCAGGAAGGCGACCAGCGCCCCGACGCCGAGCGCCAGGACCAGCCACAGGAGCCATCGCCCCCTAGGTGACGGGGCGCGCGGCGGGCCGGTTCGCCATGGGC
>CAXMQD010000417.1:0-4750 GCA_964194965.1 uncultured Acidimicrobiia bacterium
ATCCGCGCATCGACCGGGTCCAGGCGGTGATTCACCCCGACGACCGGGCGCTCTACGACCGGGCCGCCGCCGGGCTCGAGCTGGCCGAGCCCACGGCCGGTGGGCCGAGCCGCAACGACTCCGTGCGCCTTGGCCTGGAAAGCCTGGCGCCGCGCACGCCGGAGACGGTGCTGATCCACGACGGCGCGCGGCCTTTCATCGGCGCGGCGGTGATCGACCGGGTGCTCGATGCGCTCGATACCTCGGCCGGCGCCATCGCCGCGCTGCCGGTCACCGACACCCTGAAGCGCGGCGCGGACGGCCGCATCGCCGGCACTCTCGATCGCGCCGGCCTGTGGCGCGCCCAGACGCCCCAGGGTTTCCGCTTCGCCGATATCCTGGCCGCGCACCAAACCTTCGCTGGTCAGGAGCTGACCGACGACGCCGCGGTCGCCGAACGCGCCGGCTTGCCGGTCGCGCTGGTCAACGGCGCAACCGAAAATTTCAAGGTCACGACCCAAGACGATCTGGCACGCGCCGCCCATTGGCTCGCCGGGGGGCTGGCCAGCATGCGCGAGACCCGGGTCGGCCAGGGCTTCGACGTGCACCGCTTCGGCCCCGGCGACCGGGTCATGCTGTGCGGCGTCGCGGTGCCGCACGAAGCCGGCCTCCTCGGTCACTCGGACGCCGACGTCGGCCTGCACGCGATCACCGACGCGATCCTGGGGGCGCTGGGCGCCGGCGACATCGGCCAACATTTCCCGCCCTCCGACGCGCGTTGGAAGGACGCGGAGTCCGGCGTCTTTTTGCGCCACGCGGGCGGCCTGGTCGCCGAGGCCGGCGGCAGCATCCGCCACCTCGACGTGACCCTGATCTGCGAGCGGCCCAAGATCGGGCCCCACCGCGCGGCCATGGTCGCGCGCATCGCCGAATTGCTCGGCATCGCCGCGGGCCGGGTCAGCGTCAAGGCGACCACCACCGAGGGGCTCGGCTTTACCGGGCGCGGCGAGGGCATCGCCGCCCAGGCGACCGCGACGCTCGGCCTGCCAAATGACGGGGCGTGATCGCGGTGCCCGCGACACCCCCTATATCGCCTTTGGGTTTCTGGCATCCGGTCAGCCTGCTTGCGACCTGGTTCGGAAGCGGATTGCTGCCCAAAGCGCCGGGGACTTGGGGCTCGCTGGCCGCGCTGCCGTTCGCGATCGTCATTGTCGATCTTACGGGGACCTGGGGTCTGCTCGCGGCCGCGATTCTGGCGACCTTGGTAGGAGTCTGGGCCGCCGCCATCTACGCCGCGCGCAGCGGCCAGGAGGATCCGCAGACCGTGGTCATCGACGAGGTCGCGGGACAGTGGCTGGCGCTGGTGCCGGTGGCCGGCGACCTTCGGCTCTATGCCGTCGCCTTCCTGGCGTTTCGCTTCTTCGACATCGTCAAGGTCTGGCCGGCGCGGGCCATAGACCGCGAGCTCAAGGGTGGTTGGGGCATCATGTTGGACGACGTGGTGGCCGGCCTCTACGCCGCCGCGGTCAGCTACGCCGCCGCGCTGGCCTGGCCGGCGCCATGACCTTTCACGCCGCCCTTCTAAGCCAGGCCGAGGCTTTGCTCGAGTCCTACCGGCGCGCCGGGCTGACCATCGCGACCGCGGAATCCTGCACCGGCGGTTTGGTGGCGGGCTGCCTGACCGAGATCGCGGGCAGCTCCGATGTCTTCGAGCGCGGCTTCGTGACCTATTCCAACGCCGCCAAGGCCGAGGTCCTCGGCGTGCCGGCCACACTCATCGCTGAACGCGGCGCGGTCAGCGCCGAGGTCGCCGAGGCCATGGCCCGGGGCGCGTTGGAGCGCTCCAAGGCCGACGCCGCGATCGCGCTGACCGGAGTCGCCGGGCCCGGCGGCGGCACGGCGGAGAAGCCGGTCGGGCTGGTCCATATTGGCGCCGTCCGGCGCGGCGGTGCGGCGCGCCTGCGGCGCGAGATCTTCGACGGCGACCGGACCGCGGTGCGCGCGCGCTCGGTCGCCGCCGCGCTCGAACTTCTGGGCGAGCTTCTGTAATCGCCAATGTCCGACGGCAGCGCCCCGACACGCCAACCAAACCTACTGCCCCGCCCGATACCGGTAAGCGGCGCCGATCTGCTGTTGATCTTGATCGTCGCGCTCGGTTCGGTACGCCTGCTCGCCGGGTTGGTCGCCGCCCTGGCGCCGCGAGCCACCGGCGGCGGGTCGGTCGTGGTGCTGACCCTGGGCGTGCTGCTGTTCCAGACCGTGGCGGTCCTGGTAACGATCCATTTCTTGGCGCTGCGCAAGTACGGCTTGCGCTGGGCCGACCTGGGACTGCGGCCAAGCACGCCGCGATGGTGCCGCCGCGGACTGGGCCTGGCGGTGCTATTGCTGCCGATGGTCGCCGCGATCAACGGCATCCTGATCCCGCGGGTGATGGGGGAGGATTTCCACAACCCCCAGATCGACGCCGTGGCATCCGGCGGGTTCTCCTGGCCGGCCCTGCTCTCCATGTTGGTCATGGCCGGGTTCGTGGCGCCGTTCGGCGAAGAGCTGGCCTTTCGCGGACTATTGTTCGCCTGGCTAAGGGGCCGTCTCGGCGTCGGCGCGGCGGCGGTCGTGAGCGGCCTGGTCTTCGCCATCCTGCACGGCGTGCCGGTCTTGATCCCGGCGCTGACCGCGATCGGAATCGCGCTGGCGCTGCTCTATCATCGCTGCGGCTCGCTGTGGCCGGTGATCCTGGCCCACGGCACCTTCAACGCGATCATGGTGGCCGCGCTTTACGCGGGGCTCGCCGCCGGGTTGGAAATTCCCTAAAACCAAGGAGCCGAGATATGGATCTTCCGACGTTCAAGCAAACTCTCGACCGGGACGCGCCGCCCGCGGACCTGGGGCGCGCGCTGGCCGCGTTGTGGCACGAGGCCAAGGGCGAATGGGACCAGGCCCACCGCCTGGCCCAGGGCCAAAAGGACGCGGACGGCGCCTGGGTGCACGCCTACCTGCACCGGGTCGAAGGCGACCAGTCCAACGCTGAGTACTGGTACCGGCGCGCCGAAAAGCCGCCGTCCTCGGCGCCCTTGAAAAAAGAATGGGACGAGATCGCCGGCGCGCTTCTGGGCGAGCGGGGATAGGTCACGGATTCACTCGCCGATGCCGGAAGTAGCGATGACCGCATTCGGCCCGGCACCGGGTTGACAGTAAATCGTTTCGCGATGCCTGTAATACTAAAGGAATCGCTATCGGTGGATATCGCGAGGAAAGGCGAATGAGAACGAAGCTCTGCGACCGATTGAATATCGATGTCCCAATCATTCAAGCGGCGATGGCCGGAGCCGCCGGTCCTGAACTTGCCGCGGCGGTCAGCGAGGCTGGCGGGCTTGGAATGCTTGCCTTCTGGCACGCCAAGCCTCGGGTCCTACGCGAACAGATCCGGCGAACGCGAAAACTGACGAACCGGCCGTTTGCGGTAAATTTCCACATGGAAATGCCACGACAAGGCGAACTGCTTGACGTGAGCCTCGAGGAAGGGGTTCCGGTCATATCGTTTTTCTGGGGCGATCCCTCTCCTTTCATCGCCCGCGCTCATGACGGCGGGGCCACCGTTCTGCATACCTCGGCGAGTGCAAGCGAGGCGCGCCGCGTCGTCGACGACGGCGTGGACGTCGTGGTCGCGCAGGGATGGGAGGCAGGCGGACACGTTCGCGGGACCGTCGCCACGCTGCCTCTCGTTCCTGCCGTCGTGAATGCCGTTGCTCCGACGCCGGTCGTGGCCGCGGGTGGCATTGCCGATGGACGCGGACTTGCGGCAGCGTTGTCTCTGGGCGCCGACGGGATCTGGATCGGGACCCGTTTCCTCGCCAGTAAAGAAGCGGCAATACACCCCCGCTACCAGGAGCTCGTGTTGCGGGCGACCGAGCAAGACACCTTCTACGGCGACCTGTTCGACATTGGATGGCCGGACGCGCCGCATCGCACCCTGCGCAACAAGACAGTGGACGCCTGGGAGGCCGCCGGCCGGCCGCCTTCAGGTCAACGTCCAGGCGAAGGAGAAGTGATCGCCACCTCGCCGTTGCACGGCGATCTTGTTCGTTATAGCGCCTACACGGTCGCAACCGGTTTCGAGGGCGATATCGACGCTCTCTCGATGTGGGCCGGGCAGAGTGCGGGGCTGGTGTCTTCGATCGAGCCGGCCGCCGACATCGTAACCGGTATCATCGAAGAGGCCCGGTCGATCCTTCGCCGGCTATCAAACACGATAGACACTTAGCGAGGCGGATCAGTTCCGCACCGTTACCTTGTCGCGGCCGACATCGATCACCATCAGGTCTTCGCCGACCCGCACCTCGCCACTGTATTCCGCCCGCACGCGCCGCAACAGATCATCCGCCGTCGTGCCGCCGTAAAGTACCAGGTGGGAATAGACGGCAAGCTTGGGTTTCACCGTGTTGAACACTTTCGCGGTGTCCTCGGGCTCCGAATGATGGCCGAGGATGGCGCGCATGACCTTGGATTTTTCCAGCAGGCCGGCCGCAATGGCGGCGACGCTGTGCACGATCAGATCGGCCCCTTCCGCGTGACGCACCAGGTTTTCGTTGTACTTCGTATCGCCCGACAGCACGACCGTGCGTCCATCGAATTCGATGCGGTAACCATAGGCCGGGTCGATCAGCTTCCCGTGGTTCACCTTGAAGGCCGTGACCTTGACGCCGTCGCTGTCATACACCATGCCTTCGCTCATGTCGGTCGCCGCGACCTGCACGCCGAGGGGCGGGAGTTT
>CAXMQD010000418.1:0-12739 GCA_964194965.1 uncultured Acidimicrobiia bacterium
CGTTTCGAGGGCGCGGCGGATGTGGACGCGGTGACACTGCTCGAGGCCTTCAGCCGCCACTTCTCGTCCTGGGTCTACCGCTGGCTCGACGAAGGCTTCGCGCCGGTGCGCCGGGCCTGGCTGAATCATGCCCACGGCCTGGGCGAGGAGATCGAGGTCCGCCTGCCGCGCGAGACCCTGACCGGCACCTTCAAGGACCTCGACGAGCGCGGCGTTTTGATGCTCGAGCTGCCCGGCGGCGCGTGCCGGGAAATCAGCGCCGGCGACGTCTACTTCGGCGACTGAGCGGGGTAGGGGCCGCCATGCTGCTCGCCATCGATTCCGGCAATACCAACATCGTGTTCGCGGTTTACGGCGAGGACGGGAGCCTGCGCGGTTCCTGGCGCGCCGCCACCGAGGCCAAGCGCACCGCCGACGAATACGCGGTTTGGCTAACCCAACTCATGGCGCTCGAGGGGCTGACGCCGGACGACGTCGATGGCGCGATTATCGCCAATGTGGTGCCGCCGACCATGCACGCGCTCAAAACCCTGTGCGGCCGCTATTTCAAGGTCACGCCCTTGGTGATCGGCGAGCCGGGCATGGACATCGGCATCGAGATACGTATCGCCCGGCCCGATCAAGTCGGCGAAGACCGCCTGGTCAATGCCGTGGCCGCGCACGCGAGTTTCCGCGGGCCGCTGATCGTGATCGACTTCGGGACCGCGACCACCTTCGACGTGATCGGCGCGGACGGCGCCTACGAAGGCGGGGTGATCGCGCCGGGCATCAACCTCTCGCTCGAGGCGCTCGACCGGGCGGCGGCCAAGTTGCCGCGCATCGCGATCAAGGAACCGCCGCAGCAGGTCATCGGCCAGGCCACCATTCCGGCCATGGAATCGGGCGCCTATTGGGGTTACGTCGGCCTGATCGAAGGCTTGGTCACGCGCATCAAGGGCGAATACGGCCAGCCCATGAACGTGGTCGCGACCGGCGGCCTGGCCTCGCTCTTTGCGCGCGCCACCGACTGCATCGACGAGGTCGATTCGGATCTGACCCTGCGCGGCCTGCTCGCCATATATCGCGCCAACCGCGAGGCTGACTCTTGACCCGCACGACGAGCGCGCGGCCCCTGAGCGATCGTCCAGGCGCCGAGGAGCTCTACTTCCTGCCGCTCGGCGGCACCGGCGAGATCGGCATGAACCTGAACCTCTACGGTCACGACGGCCGCTGGTTGATGGTCGATCTCGGCGTCACCTTCGCCGGGCCGGGTTCGCCCGGGATCGACGTGCTGATGGCCGATCCCGCCTTCATCGAGGCGCGCCGCGACGACTTGGTCGGGTTGGTCCTGACCCACGCCCACGAGGACCACATCGGCGCGGTCGGCCACCTTTGGTCGCGCCTGCGCTGCCCGATTTACGCCACCGCCTTCACCGCCGAGATGGCCTATCCCAAGCTCGTGGAGGCCGGCCTCGACAAGGAAGTCGAGATAATCGAAGTGCCGCTTTCCGGGCGCTTCACCGTCGGCCCTTTCGAGATCGAGCTGATTACGCTGACCCATTCCATCCCCGAGCCCAACGCGCTGGTGATCCGTACCGCGGCGGGATCGGTGCTGCACACCGGCGACTGGAAGCTGGACCCGGAGCCGCTGGTCGGCGAGGACTACGACGAGAACGCGCTCCGCGCGCTCGCCGGGGAAAACCTGCTCGCCATGGTCTGCGATTCCACCAACGCCCTGGTCGAGGGCGCGTCCGGCTCCGAAGCCGAGGTGCGCGCGGCGCTGATGGAGCTGGTCGGCGGCCTGAAGAACCGGGTCCTGGTCGCCTGTTTCGCCTCCAACGTCGCGCGCTTGGACACCATCGGTAAGGTCGCCGTCGCCCATGGCCGCCGGGTCGCGCTCGCCGGCCGCTCCATGGTCCGGGTGATCCAGGCGGCGCGCAACAGCGGCTACCTGCAGGACTTCCCGCCGATCGTCTCCGAGGACCATCTCGCGTTCCTGCCGCCCGAGGAGGTGCTGGTGCTGTGCACCGGCAGTCAGGGTGAGGCGCGCTCGGCGCTGTGGCGCATCGCCAACGGCGAGAACCGCGATATCTCGCTCGACCCGGGCGATGCCGTGATCTTCTCCAGCCGGGTCATCCCGGGCAACGAGACGTCGATCCACCGGCTCCACAATAAGCTGGTACGCCTGGAGGTCGAGATCATCACCGCCGACGACCACTTCGTCCACGTCTCCGGCCACCCGGCGCGCGACGAGTTGAGCCAGATGTACCAATGGGTGCGGCCCCAGATCGCGATTCCGGTGCACGGCGAAGCGCGCCACCTGGTGGCCCACGCCGAGCTCGCCCGCGACTGCCAGGTGCCGCAACAAATCCTGGGCGAAAACGGCAGCCTGATTCGCCTCGCGCCGGGTCCGGCGGGGATCGTCGATCACGTGCCGGCCGGGCGCCTCGCCGTCGACGGCCGGCGGTTGTTGCCGCTCGACAGCCCGGTTCTGCGCGCGCGCCAGAAGATGACCTTCAACGGCAGCGCCACGGTCACGCTCGTGATCGGCGCCGACGGACTGTTCCAGGGCGCGCCCATCGTCACCGCCCAAGGCCTGCTCGATCCGGACACCGAGGACGACAAGCTGGCGTCGATCGCCAAGGCGGTCGAAGAGGCGCTGCGCCGCCTGCCCAAGATCGGCCGTCGCGACGACGCCGGGGTCAAGGAGGCCGCGCGCCGCGCGGTGCGCCGAGCGTTCCGGTTGATGCTCGACAAAAAGCCGGTCACGGACGTGCACCTGGTGCGGCTCGACTAGACTCGCGACGGACGATAACTAGAGTGCGGCTCATGGAGTACGGAAATTGATCGGTCGGTTCAATCACGTGGCTATCGCGGTGCCGGACCTGGCGGCCGCGATGGTCGTATATCGCGATACCCTGGGCGCCGCGGTTTCGGCGCCGCTGGCCCAGCCCGAACACGGTGTCACCGTGGCTTTCGTGACCCTGCCGAACACCAAGGTCGAATTGCTCGAACCGCTCGGCGAGGATTCGCCCCTCGCCGGTTTTCTCGAGCGCAACCCGGCGGGCGGGGTCCATCACCTCTGCTTCGAGGTCGACGATATCATCGCCGCGCGCGACCGCCTGTCGGCCGAGGGCGCGCGGGTGCTTGGCGATGGCGAGCCCAAGACCGGCGCCCACGGCAAGCCGGTCCTGTTCCTGCACCCCAAGGACTTCTGCGGCACCCTAGTCGAACTCGAACAGGCGTAAGAGCGGGCGCCGCGGACCGACAGGGAGGAGAGGTCGCCATCCACTGGGTTACCGGTCTTATGGTTTACGTTATCATCTGGTGGGTGGTGATCTTTGCGGTCCTGCCCTGGGGCGTGCGCGTGCCCGAAAAACACCAACCGGGCCACGCTACCAGCGCGCCCGAACGGCCCATGATGTGGCGCAAGGCGGCGATCACGACGGCGATCTCGGCGGCGATCTGGCTCGGGGTCTACATGATGATCGAGAGCGACTATCTGAGCTTTCGCGACCCTTGAGGTAACATGACCAGCTATTGCGACGCGGCCCCGGGTCATCCCTGGCACGGCCCCTATCACGACCGGGAGTACGGCTTTCCGGTCACCGGCGAGTCGGTGCTGTTCGAACGCTTCGTGCTGGAGATCAACCAGGCCGGGCTGTCCTGGGAGCTGATGCTCAAGAAGCGCGCCAATTTCCACGCCGCCTACGAAGGCTACGACCTCGACCGGGTCGCGGCCTACGGCGAGCCGGAGCGGTCCCGGCTGCTCGCCGACACCGGCATCATCCGCAACCGGCTCAAGGTCGACGCGGTGATCGAGAACGCCCGGCGCGTGCGGGCGCTACGCGACAGCCACGGTGGTTTTGCCGCCTGGATCGAGGCGCACCACCCCCGGTCCAAGGACGACTGGGTCAAGCTGTTCAAGAAAACCTTTAAATTTACCGGCGGCGAGATCACCGGCGAGTTTCTGATGTCGATCGGCTACCTGCCCGGTGCGCACCGGCCCGACTGTCCGGTCGCGGCCGAGATCGCCGCCCTCGGCCCGGCCTGGATGCGGGTAGCCTGAAGCGCGAAAGGTGCTAATTTCCGGGGGCCACCCGCCGCGAAGGACCGCCCGCTACGAAAAAAATGGCAAGCCCGATCGTGAGCTTGCCATCGCCATGTCGGCTGAGATCTTTGTTACGAGAGGGCTTTTCTGCCCTCCCGAACCGCCAGCTGGCGGTCCCTCCCTAAACTCGGGCCATGCTTCTTTTTTTGCATGGATTATTGAACCCCGATGTTAGTCGAAAAATCCTACGGCGTCACTATGTTTTTCTTTTGTTTCAACCGTTACAAGCATGGTCTTGATGGTAGTCCTCGCAACGCTGCCGAAATCAAGGCAAGCTTGTGCATAAACGCAGCGCCGCCCCATAAATCGTTGGTGTGCAATCGTTCCACTGTGTTGGTGCCCAATCCGTGTGGATTATTTCTTTAATCCCCGGACCTAGCCCGAGGCGATCATGTGCCGCGGCACCGCGATCCTGGTCCGGGTTCCAGAGACCCTCCACATTGCGATCGATATTGACCTGCCGAAGCGCTTCGGAATGCCTTCGGACCCGGGGCGCCACAAAGCCACGGTTCCAATCGGCGGGATGCCTTGCCGGGACCGCCGCCCGAATGTCAACGGCCAACCGCTCCAAGTCTCCGCCGCGGCCGAACTCTCCCGGCGCTAAAAAAATCATTTGCGGCAATCCGGCGTAGGTGGCACGGCGGCTCGCCGTATCCCAAACCGCCCGCCATGGACAAGGCGGCGGGCTTCCCATATACAATCGCGAACCTCAATCCGGGGACTCGGCGGCGGGAATCGGCCGCTCGCGCGCACCCGGGACACGATTTCCCAAGGACCGTAATGCGCCTTTCCGCCTATTTCCTGCCGACGCTCAAAGAAACCCCTTCCGAGGCGGAGATCGTCTCGCACCGGCTGATGCTGCGCGCCGGCTTGGTGCGCCAGGCCAGCGCCGGCATCTATTCCTGGCTGCCGCTCGGCTTCCGTGTGCTCCAGAAGATCGAGCAGATCGTGCGCGAGGAGCAGGACCGCGCCGGCGCCCAGGAGGTGCTGATGCCGACCATCCAGTCGGCCGACCTCTGGCGCCAGTCCGGCCGCTACGACGCCTACGGCCCGGAGATGCTGCGCATCGAGGATCGTCACGGTCGCGACATGCTCTATGGGCCGACCAACGAGGAGCTGATCACCGAGATCTTCCGCACCTCGGTCAGGAGCTATCGCGACCTGCCACGCATGCTCTACCACATTCAGTGGAAATTTCGGGACGAGGTGCGGCCGCGTTTCGGGGTCATGCGCGGGCGCGAGTTCCTGATGAAGGACAACTACTCGTTCGACCTCGATTTCGAGGGCGCCAAAAAATCCTACAACAAGATGTTCGTATCCTACCTGAGGACGTTCGCGCGCCTTGGACTGCAAGCGATACCCATGGCCGCGGACACCGGACCGATCGGCGGCGATCTGAGCCACGAGTTCATCATCCTGGCCGATACCGGCGAGAGTGAGGTCTTCTGTCACAGTGACTTCCTCGACTTCGACGTGCTCGGCTCCGACCTCGATTACGAGGACGATCTCGAGCCCGTGATCGGGCACTGGACCAAGCTCTACGCCCGCACCGACGACAAGCACGACCCGGCAATCTTCGAGAGCGAGGTGCCGGCGGACAAGCAGGTCCAGCGGCGCGGTATCGAGGTCGGCCATATTTTCTACTTCGGCACCAAGTATTCCGAACCCCTAAAGGCCCTGGTGGCGACGCCTGATGGCGAGCCCGTGCCGGTGCACATGGGTTCCTACGGGATCGGCGTCTCGCGCCTGGTCGGCGCGGTGATCGAGGCCAGCCACGACGAGAACGGCATAATTTGGCCGGAGTCGGTGGCGCCATTCAAGGTTGGGCTGATCAACCTCAAGGTCACGGCACCGGACTGCAACAAGGCCTGCGAGGAGGTCTATGCCAAGCTGCGGGAGGCCGGTGTCGAAGTGCTCTACGACGACCGCGACGAGCGGGCCGGCGCCAAGTTCGCGGAGATGGATTTGATTGGCCTGCCCTGGCAATTGGTCGTCGGCCCGCGCGGCCTCGACAAGGGCGTGGTCGAACTCAAGCGGCGCGCGAGCGGCGAGCGCGAGGAGCTGTCCCTAGAATCCGCGCTCGCGCGGCTGACTGGCTAGCGGCCAGAACCGGCGCGCTCAGGATCGCCCCCAAGGATCGCATCATGATCTTCGGTCCCTTCGAACGGATGCTTGCCTTCCGCTACCTGCGGGCAAGGCGTCAGGAAGGCTTCGTCTCGGTCATCGCGGTGATCTCGGTGCTCGGCATCCTGCTCGGCGTGGCGGCGCTGATCATCGTCATGGCGGTGATGAACGGTTTCCGCCAAGAGCTGCTGTCGCGCATCCTCGGCGTCAACGGTCACCTCACGATTTATGGCGTTTCCAAGCCGATCGAGGACTACGAGGCGCTGACCGGCCGACTCGCTGGTTTGGCCGGCGTGCGCCTGGTGACGCCCCAGGTCCAGGGTCAGGTCATGATCGTGGCGCGTGGAGCGGCTTCGGGCGGGCTGGTGCGCGGCATGCGGCCCGCGGACCTCAAGGCGCGGGAACTGATCGCCGGCAATATAACCGCGGGCGATCTCGGCGCGTTCACCGAGGACGGCGAGGCGGTGCTGATCGGCAGCCGCATGGCGCAAAAGCTGGGCCTCAAGGTCGGCGACAATCTGACCCTGGTCTCGCCCCAGGGAACGACCACGGTGATGGGCACGGTGCCGCGCATGAAGAGCTACCGCATTGCGGCGCTGTTCGAAGTGGGTATGTACGAATACGACAGCTCTTTCGTTTACATGCCGCTGCCCGCCGCGCAGCTATTCTTCCGCCTGCCGGCGCGGGTCAACGGCATCGAGATTTTCGCCGACGACCCGGACGAAGTGCGCGACCTGCGCTGGCGCGTCATCCAGGAGCTGGGGCCGGGCTACCGCACCCTCGACTGGCAGCAGTCGAACTCCAGTTTCTTTAACGCAATTCAGGTCGAGCGCAACGTCATGTTCCTGATCCTGACGCTGATCATGCTGGTCGCCGCCTTGAACATCATTTCCAGCCTGATCATGCTGGTGAAAGACAAGGGCCGCGACATCGCGGTTCTGCGCACCATGGGCGCGACCCGCGGCATGGTCATGCGCATCTTTTTGCTAAGCGGCGCCAGTGTCGGGTTGATCGGCACGATCGCCGGATTCGGCCTGGGAGTGGCGTTCTGCGTCAATATTCAGACCATCCAAGGTTGGCTCGAGCGCTTGACCGGCACCGATCTCTGGAACGCCGAGATCCGCTTCCTGACCCGTATCCCGGCGGTCATCGATTGGACTGAGGTGGCGACCGTGCTGGCCATGGCGCTGGGGCTATCCTTCGCCGCCACCATCTATCCGGCCTGGCGCGCCGCGCGCCTCGATCCGGTGGAAGCGCTGCGTTATGAGTGAAGGCGACATGAGCCAGATGGGCGACCGCCACGGCGAAGGTGGCCTACGCTTGGAGGAGGTCGCCAAGACCTTCCGCCAGGGCGGCGAGGCGCTCAAGATCTTGGACCGGGTCAGCCTCCAGGTTGCGCCCGGCGAGCTGGTCGCCCTGGTCGGGCCCTCGGGCGCCGGCAAGTCGACTCTGCTGCATATCGGTGGCCTGCTCGAGCACGCCGACGGCGGTGAGGTCACGATCGGCGGCCAGGCTGCCTCCAAGCTTGATGACGACGCGCGCACCGCGCTGCGCCGCAACACCATCGGCTTCGTCTATCAGTATCATCACTTGCTGCCGGAATTCTCGGCGCTGGAGAACGTGATCGTGCCGCAGATGATCGCCGGCCGATCCAAGGCGGCGGCGGCGCTACGGGCGGGCGAGCTCTTGGACATGGTCGGGCTCACCTCGCGGGCCACGCACCGGCCGGCGCGGCTCTCCGGCGGCGAGCAGCAGCGCGTCGCCATCGCCCGCGGCTTGGCCAACGCACCGGCGATGCTGTTCGCCGACGAGCCGACCGGCAACCTCGACCCGCAAACCGCCGAAACCGTCTTCGATTTGCTGATCGAGCTGGTGCGCGGCGCCGGGCTGGCGGTGTTGATCGCGACCCACAACCTGGACCTGGCCGCGCGCATGGACCGCACTCTGCACCTCGAGGACGGACACGTGAGCTGACCCGCGTCGCCCCCGGTCATTGCCGGGCGAGATCCCGCGATCCGGGAGTGCCAGCCGGAGCCTGGACCCTCGGGTCGAGCCCGACCGACGATGGGTGTAACGCGTCGAAGGGGGTTACTCGAACTCCGCGCGCAGGGCGGCGATGTGGTCCGGGCCGATACCGCAACAGCCGCCGACGATACCCGCGCCGCGCGCCACCCATTCACGGGCGAAATCGAGATAACCCGAAGGATCCAGATCGGCGCGAAGTTCGCTGTATTCGTCGTTCGCCTGGGCGCTCTCGTTCTTGGGCGGGAAAGTGTTGGCGTAGGCGCCGATTCGTATCGCCCCTTCAAATTCCGCCAGAGCGGCACGCGCGGTCTCGATGGCCGGGGCCATGACCTCCGGCTGGCTGCAGTTGAACAGCACCGCCACCGCACCCAAACGTGCCGCGGCGCGCGCCGCATCGGCGACTGGCTCGCCGGAGCGCAATTGCGGCGTTTCCGGATCGATATCCTGGTCGGCCAGGGTGTAGGAAATCCAGAGCGGACGCGGGTCGTTACCAATGGCATCGACCACCGCCTCGGCCTCGGCGATCGCGCCGAGCGTTTCGCCGAGCCAGAGGTCGACGTGGGGCGTCAGGCCCGCCACCAGCGGCGCCAGCAATTCGGGCGCGCGCGCCGCGTCGAAGAGGTCCGGCCGGTAGGAGCCGAACAAGGGCGGCAACGAGCCCGCGACCAGGACTTTGCGGCCGGTCACGGTGCCCGCGGCCCCATCTGCGGCCCCATCTGCGGCCCCATCTGCGGCCCCGTCTGCGGCGGCGCGCGCCAGGCGCCCGGCCAAATCCGCAAGCGCCAGGCCGTCGGTGGCGAAACGATCCTCGCCAATGTGGAAAGGGACCAGCGCGTAGCTGTTGGTGATGATCACCTCGGCGCCGGCCGCGATGAACGCGGCATGGGCGCGCTCGACGGTCTCCGGCGCCTCCATCAACGCGAGCGCCGACCATTCGGGCTGGCGGAACGGCGCGCCCCTGCGCTTGAGCTCCCGGCCCATGCCGCCGTCCAGTAGGGTGATGCGCGCGGTCATACCCGAATGTTCTCCAATTCCAGCGAGAGGGGCGCAGCTTAGACAGCTATCCACCCATTGCAACGGTATGTGGATAACTCTTCTGCTGACAGTTTGGGCCAAGCGTGGAATCCTTGGGCATGCCACACGCCGGATTCGTTCACCTGCGGGTTCATTCCGCCTATTCGCTGCTCGAAGGCGCGATCAAGATCGACGATCTGGTCGCGCGCTGCCGGCGTCAGGCGATGCCCGCGGTGGCGGTCACCGACAGCGGCAACCTATTCGGCGCGCTCGAATTCGCATTGGCGGCGAAGGGGTTCGGCGTGCAGCCGATCATCGGTTGCCAGCTCGCCATCTCCCGCGAAGACACGCAACCGCTGGGCGGGCCGGCCGGGCGTCCGGCGCCGGATCCGATCGTGCTGCTGGTCCAGAACGAGGCCGGTTACCGCAATTTGATGCGGCTGGTGTCCAAGGCCTTCCTCGATACCCCCTCGGGGGAGACGGCCCAGGTCGGGCTTTCCGATCTCGAAGCCATGAACGCCGGGCTGATCGCCCTCACCGGTGGGCCGGCGGGGCCGGTCGGCCGTTGTCTGGTCGAGGGCCAGGATCCGGCCGCGGAGGTGGCGCTGGCGGCGCTCGCGCGAATCTTCCCGGGGCGGATTTACGTCGAGATCATGCGCCACGGTCTGGCCGAGGAGGCCCGCATCGAGGACCGCCTGGTCGATTTGGCCTACGCCCACGACCTGCCGCTGGTCGCCACCAACGAGGCGTTTTTCGCCGAGGCCGAAATGTACGAGGCTCACGATGCGCTGCTATGCATCGCCGCGGGCAGCTACGTGAGCGAGACCGAACGCCGGCGCCTGACGCCAGAGCACCGGTTCAAGTCGGCGAAGGAGATGATCGAGCTGTTCGCCGATCTGCCCGAGGCGGTCGACAATACCCTCGCGATCGCACGCCGCTGCGCCTTCGTGCCCGGGGTGATCGATCCGATCCTACCGGCCTTCCCGACCGAGGCCGGGCGCAACGAGGCCGAGGAACTGCGCGCTCAGAGCGAGGCCGGCCTCGAAGCGCGGCTTCGCAAGCAGATTTACACCCCAGAGATGGATCAGGCGGCGCGCGAGGATGTTGCCCGCGTGTACCGGGAGCGCCTGGAGTACGAGCTCGAGGTGATCGAGCAGATGGGCTATCCGGGCTACTTCCTGATCGTTGCCGACTTTATCCAATGGGCCAAGCACCAGGACATTCCGGTCGGGCCGGGGCGCGGTTCGGGCGCCGGCTCGGCGGTTTCCTGGGCCCTGACCATCACCGACCTCGACCCCTTGCGCTGGGGCCTGCTGTTCGAGCGCTTCCTCAATCCCGAGCGCGTCACCATGCCGGACTTCGACGTCGACTTCTGCCAGGAGCGCCGCGACGAAGTGATCCGCTATGTCCAGAACAAGTACGGCCGCGATCGCGTCGCCCAGATCATCACCTTTGGTAAACTGCAGGCGCGCGCCGCCCTGCGCGACGTTGGCCGGGTGTTGCAAATGCCCTACCCCCAGGTCGACCGCATCTGCAAGCTGGTGCCCAACAATCCGGCCAATCCGGTCGGCTTGCGCGAGGCGATCGCCGGTGAGCCGCAGCTCCAAGAGATGCGCGACCAGGACTCGACCGTGGCCCGCCTGCTGAGTATCGCACTCCAAGTCGAAGGCCTGTACCGCCACGCCTCGACCCACGCGGCCGGGGTGGTGATCGGTGATCGGCGCCTGGACGAGTTGGTTCCCCTCTACCGCGACCCGCGGTCCAACATGCCGGTGACCCAGTTCTCCATGAAGTATGCGGAACTCGCCGGGCTAGTGAAGTTCGACTTCCTTGGCCTCAAGACCCTCTCGGTGCTGGCGCGCGCCTGCGAGCTGATCGCCGAACGCGCGCCCGCCGTGGATCTTTCGAAGATTCCGCTCGACGATACGGGAACCTACGAGATGCTGGCACGTGCCGATACGGTCGGGGTGTTCCAGCTGGAATCTTCGGGTATGCGCGACGTTCTCAAGCGCCTAAAAGCGGAGCGCTTCGAGGACATCATCGCGATGGTGGCGCTGTACCGACCGGGGCCGATGGACAATATCCCAAGCTTCGTCGCGCGCAAGCATGGCGAGGAGGCGATCGATTACCTCTATCCGACGCTCGAAGGCATTCTGAAGGAGACCTTCGGGATCATGGTCTACCAGGAACAGGTCATGCAGATCGCTCAGGAGCTGGCCGGGTATTCTCTCGGCGGCGCCGATTTGCTGCGCCGGGCCATGGGCAAGAAGATCAAGTCGGAGATGGAAGCCCAGCGCAAAACCTTCATCGAGGGCGCGGTCGCGCGTGCCGTGCCCGCGGCCAAGGCCGAGGAGATCTTCGAACAGGTCAACAAGTTCGCCGGCTACGGCTTCCCCAAGGGCCACGCCGCCGCCTACGCCATGGTCACCTATCAGACCGCCTATCTGAAGGCCAACTATCCGGTCGAGTTTCTGGCCGCCTCCATGACGTTCGACATGGGCAACACCGACAAGCTCAACGTGTTCCGCCAGGATTTGAACCGCCTGGGCATTCCCTTGCTGGCACCCGATATCAACCGCTCGCACGCCGACTTCGGGGTCGAGACGGTCGCGAACGGCGGGGCCAATGGCGGGGCCAATGGCGGGGACGGGGGTGGCGGCCAAGCGATCCGCTACGCGCTGGCCGCGGTCAAGAATGTCGGGGAGGCGGCCATGCGAACGCTGGTCGCCGAGCGCGACGAGAACGGGCCCTTCACCAGCCTCGGCGATTTCGCCAGCCGGGCCGACATGCGCGCGGTCAACAAACGCCAAATCGAGAACCTGGCCCGCGCCGGGGCCTTCGATGCGCTCAATCCCAACCGGCGACAGGTCTTCGAGGCGGCGGAAACCGTGGTGCGCCACGCCTCGGCGGCGGCCAGCGAGCGGGACAGCGCCCAGGTCAACTTGTTCGGCGGCGGCGATGCGGCGCCCGCGCCGGACCTGGTCTTGCCCCAGGGTGCCGACTGGCCGGCCATGGACCGTTTGCGTCACGAGTTCGAGGCCATCGGATTCTACCTCTCGGCCCATCCGCTCGACGCTTATGGCGCCGGGCTCCGGCGTCTCGGCGTGGTGAACTCGGCCGATCTCGAAGCGGAGCTGGCGCGCGATCCCGGGCGCAAGAAATTGGCGGGAATCGTGATCGGCAAGCAGGAGCGGACGTCGCGCCAAGGTAACCGCTTCGCGTTCATCCAGCTGTCCGATACCAGCGGCGTCTTCGAGGTGGTGGTGTTCTCCGACCTGCTGGCCCAGGCGCGGGACGCCCTGGAAAGCAGCGAGCCGCTCCTGATCACGGCGGAGAGCCGGGGCAACGGCGACGATCTGCGGCTCATGGCTCATGAAATCGCCCCCCTGGAAGGTGTCGCCGCGGTCGCGGGGCTGGGTCTCAAGGTGATCTTGAGCGACGCCGAGCCGCTCGGCAGCCTCAAGAGCCTGCTCGACCGCGAGAGCC